>DPSB01000510.1:0-1981 GCA_003537495.1 Cytophagales bacterium
GTTTACATTTAATTATTTTTAAAGTTGAAAAACCTGTTTCTTGGTATACTTACTATTTGCATCTCTGCCTGCCAGGTTCAGGACAAGAAAGATGCAGAAAAACCTAACTATTATATTGTTAGGTCTGGAGATGGAACAAAAATTGACACACTTTGGGATCCCCAATTGATTGATGAAATTTATCGTATTTCATCAGACTCAACTTACCGACCAACCTGGCCTCAGGATGATACAATTTTTAATACCAAAGGTCAACCTATTTCGGTTAAAATGGGGGATGATATGTTTGGAGCTTCCTTGCAAAAGTTTGAATATGATAATCAAGATAGGTTGATTAAGATAACTGGATACGATGCACACAAAAACATAAAACCCTACTACCTTAATATAGCAATTCAGATATTTAAATATGATAGAGCGGGAAATCTCGTAGAAATCAGGAGCTTTGGAGAAGTTGAAAAATTAATTACTGCTGAATTTGAAACTACTCCGATTATACAATTAAAATATAATCACAAGAACCAACTTATTGAGAAGTGGTATCTTAATGAAAATGGAGTGTTACGGGATAAATATGCTATTATGAAGTATGATTATACCCCTGAAGGCAAGCAACTCGAAAAAGGCTGGTACGATGACGAGGGTGTAAAGGAACAAAAAACTTTTGAAGAATAACCAATATTCTTTATTTGATTTTGGATTTCGTAATTACTCAAATACAATCTAACTAATCATGAAATGATCTGGTTTGATATTAAACAATTAGAGAAAAATCTTAAAGACAATGCAGTTTCAGAAAAGGAAACGTTCACGTACTTGTTTGTACTGCTGTTAATTTCAACAATTTTTTCTTATGTAAATGATCCAGAGGCTCCTTTGCAACTAACAACCAGGATAGAACTTACTCTTGATGTTGTACTAACCGTGTTAATGCTTAAAACTACCTATGACATTAACGCAAAAGGCGATAATCGCGATTACGTGAAAAGGTTCATGACACTTACCATGGTTATCATGATCAGACTCGTTGTTTTTGCAGTACCAGTTATGTTGGTTGGATTAATGACCCTTCAACTTCTCGATCATTTCAATGTACTAAGCTTATCAAACGCAAAGCTATATTTTGATTTGGCTGTGACTTTCAGCTTAGGTGTAGCCTTTTACTTTATGCTGACACAATCCTTTAAGCGGATTAACTCAACTCTTTAATCTTACAAGTGATAACTTATAACTTCAACACCAAACACACCCACCCCTTACTCCTGCTGCTGCTCATCTGCATTAGCTGCGTACCGCTGCAACAACAACTTGCTGAAAGCAATGCCGCCAAAATTGAAGGCTTTGTTGGGGCGTGGGAAATTGATGAAGAGAAGTTTAATCAACAGGCAGCATTCGTAGTTTACGATCGGGCCACTGTAAGTGATGACCTTCTTCCCAGCAATAAAAATACTACCTACGAGGGTACCGTTGGCGGCAAACTGGTTTACATCCGAAATTGCAAATGCCTCAATAATCTTTCCGTTATGGAGAACAAACTGGTGGTTACACACACGTATGGCGGTGGTGAAACTAATCGCGAACGCACCGTATTGTTAAGCAATGGTAAACCCTATCAAAATTCAAGAGGTGAGTATATAGTAGATGCTATAATTTATTCACCATTTGATAATCGTAGGGCCATGTTTCAGGAAAGAAAGGTATTAGATCTTGAACCTGCACAAGTAAAGACCGTAAATTTTATCTGGATCAATCTATTGGGTTATGATGAGTTGATCCGGTATGATTATTAGTTTATTGAAAAAAATGTCTTTGAATAAACCCATTAAACTCGAAGATTCAGGCATTCTCTTTTTTTACTAATTCTTCCAAAACCTGTTGCACTACGGGGCCGGGCTTACCATCTGCAATAACAGCATCATCCACCTGCACAATCGGAACCACGCGCTTGGTCGTGCTGGTTAAAAATACTTCGCGAGCTTGC
>DPSB01000510.1:2217-4709 GCA_003537495.1 Cytophagales bacterium
AAAAATACTTCGCGAGCTTGCAGGACATCGGTTAGCGTTACGGTGGTTGCTTTTACTTCCATCCCTGAAAGGGAAAGAATATTTTTACGGGTAATTCCTTCCAGTGCATAATTGGCGGGTGTCATCACAATCCCGTTTTTGTTTACAATAAACAAATTACATCGTGGAAACTCGCTTACCTCACCTTGCAAATGATACAATACATCATAGGCATTGGATGCTTTTACTTTGCGCTGAAGCCATACCCCGGTTGTATAGTTAATAGATTTCACCAACGGCATCTCTCTTCTAAACTCGTGGGTAATAATCTTAACCCCTTGTTCCAGCATTTTTGCCGAAGGCATGGTTAAGGTATGTTGGGTAATGATGAGGTTTGGCGTAGCGATTTCATAACCATCGGGTGAGTAACCACCGGTAAGCACCATTTTAATACCAGCATCTGCCACACCATTTTTTTGTAATAACTCGTGCACTATATTTTTTAATTCTTCCCGCGAAAGCGAAACTGGTAATTGCATGAAGTCTGCCGAGCGATAAAACCGATTGAAGTAATCATCCAGAAAAGGAATTTTACCGTTCACAGCTTTGAAAAAATCAAAGATTCCGTAACCGCGTTGTACAGCCAGATCGCTTACGTGTACAAAAGTTTTTTCGGCTGGTAGAAATTGATTGTTGAGGAAGGAGTACATATTTTGATTTTAATATCTCTAAAAAAATGTTAGCCACAAAGACACTAAGACACAAAGGTATACCCATAGCCTTACATCTATCAAAAGCAAAGGACTATTTAATTGCCCCATGTTGCTTCATTAACTTGATCACCTCATCGCGCGGAAGAGCTTGTATGGTGCGGCCGTCTTTGCCGGTCATGGTTTCGGCAGCAAACAACGAATTAATAATAGCTTCTTCGGTTGCTTCGATAGCCGCCATAAACAATGGCGATGTGGCATCATTAATCAATTGTGTGGTGGCATAAATCCGGTCGTCCGGATTATGTTTTACACGCACAGCCGTATGTGTGGAGAACGCAATTACATAATCGCCACTACCATTTGAAGCAATTCCTCCGGTTTTGGCTAATCCCATAAATGCACGCTTGGCTAAACGTTCTAAGTTACGAGCATCCAATGGCGCATCCGTAGCCACTATCATCATACACGAGCCATCGGCAGCGTCTTGTAACAAATCACTCATAAAATATTTTTTCAATGCTTCACCAACAGGTACACCATCTATTTGTAACACGCCACCAAAATTAGTTTGCACCAACACGCCTACGGTATAACCACCGGCTTTTTGTGGCAACACACGCGAGGCCGTTCCGATGCCGCCTTTAAAACCAAAACAGATCGTACCTGTACCGGCACCTACATTACCTTCAGCAACAGCGCCACTTTGTGCTTGCGCGATTGCATCTTTTACATGCTGCTCTTTAACATGCATTCCCCGAATGTCATTCAGATAACCATCGTTGGTTTCGCCTACTACTGCATTTACCGATTGCACATTTTCATTTCCTTTTAGCGCAAGCATATATTGCACAATGCCTTCTATTCCTGCAGCTACACTCAACGTATTGGTAAGCACAATGGGTGTTTCAAGATTGCCCAACTCTATAAGTTGTGTTGTGCCGGCAAGTTTGCCAAACCCATTGCCCACATAAACAGCAGCGGGTACTTTTTCCTGAAACAGATTTCCTTCATGCGGAAGGATAACTGTAACCCCTGTGCGAATGTTGTTTCCTTCTATTAAAGTTTTGTGTCCTACTTTTACTCCAGCTACATCGGTAATAGCATTAAACTTTCCGGTTGATAATACTCCAATTTTAATTCCATAATCGCGAGCACGCTTTTGCGCTTGTGCAGAAAAAGTTAATAGCAGAAATAGAAACATTAAATTCTTCATAACTCAATTTTCTTTAATCGTTCTACCATTTCCAATACAGCAGGGCATACCAATGTATTTTTAAAAGTAAGTTCAGTTATCTGTACCATCTTTTTGCGATCGGTGTGTGGATACTCGCGGCAAGCTTTCGGCCGGCTTTCATACACCTTGCAATAATTATCGGCATCCAAAAACGGACAAGGCGATGATTTCAACACATAATCTTTATCTTCATCAATTCGTAAATACGTTTCAATAAAATCGCCCGGCTTTAGGCGCAAGGCTTTGGCTACACGCTCAATATCAGTCTGGTAAAAAATAGGACTGGTTGTTTTGCAGCAGTTAGCACATTGCAGACAATCAACTTCTTCAAAAACTTCAGTATGTAAATCATGAAAGGCATCATCCACCAATCGCACATCCTTTTTCTTTAGCGATTGCAGAAACTTCCGGTTCTCGGCCGATTTATTTTTCGATTTCTCGCGGAAGCGGTTTAAATCCATGTTTCAAAGTTAGGAGCATTATTGGGATTTTTAGCCTCAGCCCTTCCCTCTCTCCCTATACTATCAGGAAGAAGTAAGGTGTATCAATTTTTTTTTGATCTTTGA
>DPSB01000359.1 GCA_003537495.1 Cytophagales bacterium
AGCGCGGCTTGTTTTGAGTAATCTGTACACCAAAACCGCATGCACCAGCACTACAATCCACGAAAACGACCGGTGTACCAGAAAATCTTTTCCAGCCTCGGCAATCCACGACTCTCGGGGTAAAAGCAGCCCGGCCACGCGATCAATGGCGGCCCGAACTTCGGTACCCAGCAGCACTTGTACAATCAATAAAATCATTGCCGTTACCAGTAGCAACCGGGTGTATTTTGCGGCTGATAGATGAACGGGAGTTGCGCTCTTTTCATACAGCCAGATCAATAAGCCAACCAGTACAAAGGCCATTAGCATGTGGATGGTAATGGTCCAGGAAGTAAGATTGGTTGAGACAACAATAGAGCCGAACCAACCTTGAACGATAACCGTAATTAAAGTGGCCAGCGAAATCCAGAACCACGATTTATGTTCTTTGCGCAGTCGGAAGCTTAACACAAACACGGCTATAATCAGAAACCCGATAATTACTCCCACAATCCGATTCAAATACTCAATCCAGGTTTTGGCAACATTAAAATCGGCTTCAACCAGAATGGACTTATCGTTTAGAATGGCATTGGCTGTTGACTCAAATCCGAATACATTCAGGTAACGGGCAAATTTTTTATTCTTTGCATCGCGAATGGCTGCAAACTTTTCTTTGTAATCTGCAGGAAGTTGATTGATAGATGTGGGTGGAACCCAAGAACCAAAACACTTAGGCCAATCGGGGCAGCCCATACCCGAACCGGTGCTGCGTACTATCCCTCCTACTAAGATTAAAAAATAAACAGCGACCAGTGTTATCAGGCAAAGCCGGTGAAAACGACTGGTCGCTGTGTTCATCAACGCATTAAGCGATTAATGCTTGTTCTTTTCTACATCAATAGAACCATTGTTAAGTTCCAACTTGATCAACTCATTTTCATGAGGCAGATTCGATTCCGGAGTTTCAGAGTATGGAATATGCTGTGGAATGAAGTCTTCTTTAGCACCGGGCTTGCTGTAATCGTAAGGCCAACGGTAAACGGTTGGAATTTCGCCAGGCCAGTTGCCGTGTCCGGGATTGCGTGGTGTTGTCCACTCCAATGTAGTGGAGTTCCATGGGTTTGCCGGAGCCGCTTTACCTCTGAAAATGCTATAGATAAAGTTGAACAGGAAGATAAACTGCGCGCTCAAGGTTAAAATTGCCGCAGCACTTACCAGCATATTCAAATCTGCAAAGCCACTGAAAGTCTCGAAGTTGGTCCAGCTGTAGTATCTGCGCGGAAAACCTGCAATACCGATATAGTGCATCGGGAAAAATACCAGATAAACACCAAGGAATGTTAACCAGAAATGGATGTAACCTAAACGTTCGTCCATCATACGACCAAACATTTTAGGGAACCAATGGTACACGCCAGCCACCATACCAAAGAATGACGCACTACCCATTACCAGGTGAAAGTGGGCTACTACAAAATAAGTATCGTGCAACTGAATATCGATAGCCGAGTTACCCAGGAAGATACCGGTAATACCACCCGTTAAGAAGAACGACACCAGACCAATGGAAAACAACATCGCAGCAGTAAAGCGAATATTTCCTTTCCAAAGGGTAGTAACATAGTTAAAGATTTTAACAGCCGAAGGCACCGCAATAATCAACGTAAGCAGTGTAAAGATTGAACCCAGGAATGGATTCATACCCGTTACAAACATGTGGTGCGCCCACACAACAAATGAAAGAATGGCAATGAACAACATCGAACCCACCATCGCCTTGTAACCAAAGATCGGCTTGCGCGAGTTGGTCGCAATAATTTCAGAGGTAATACCTAACGCTGGTAACAACACAATATATACTTCGGGGTGACCGAGGAACCAGAACAAATGCTGGAACAAAATCGGGCTACCACCCTGGTTAGGCAGTGCCACGCCACCAATGTAAATGTCTGATAAGTAGAAACTGGTTCCGAAACTTCTATCAAAGATCAACAACAACGCAGCTGCAAATAATACTGGGAAAGACAATACTCCGATAATAGCCGTAAAGAAAAATGCCCAGATAGTAAGCGGCAACCGGGTAAACGACATACCCTGCGTGCGCATATTAATTACGGTAGTAATGTAGTTGATACTTCCCAACAACGAGCTTGCAATGAAGATGGCCATAGCCACCAACCATAACGTCATACCCAATCCTGATCCTTGCATGGCCTGTGGCAAAGCGCTCAAAGGCGGATAAATTACCCAACCACCTGAAGCCGGACCGGTAGAGATAAACAAAGAAGTAAACATGATTACACTCGACACGAAGAAGAACCAGTATGACAGCATGTTCATGAAACCACTGGCCATATCGCGTGCACCAATCTGTAACGGAATAAGGAAGTTACTGAATGTACCACTCAAGCCCGCAGTAAGTACAAAAAACACCATGATGGTTCCGTGCATCGTAACCAAGGCAAGGTAAAATTCAGGATCAATTTTTCCTTCAGGTGTTAACCAACCACCTAATATTGGTTTTAACCAGGATAAGTCAGCATCAGGAAAGCCTAATTGCAGACGAAACAATACGGAAAGAATTCCACCAATCAAGGCCCAGGCCATACCGGTGATCAGGAATTGCTTCGCGATTACTTTATGATCTTCCGAGAATACGTAGTTCGTCCAGAAATTACCATGATGATGTTCATGTTCGTGTGCATGATCATCGTGGTGATGGGTTGATGTTTGTGGATGTATATCTATCGTTGCCATGACTTATAATATCTTAATTTAAAGTTACAGCCGGAGCTTCCTGAATAGCTTCTTTGCTATCGGCTGGAATTCCTGCCTTTACAATTGCTGCCTCTCGCTTTTCAGCAGGCACTTGTTTCAGGTAGTCAGGGTTTTGTTTCAACCAAGCTTCCTGAGACTTCAACCAATTCTCGTAATCTTCTACACTATCATGTACAAATACCGGAAAGCGCATAGAGAAGTGACCTTTACCACATATTTCAGTACAAGCCATTTCATAATTGAAATTCGGATTGCCGGTTTCAGAACGCATCTCGGCTGTGGACTTGGTAGCAACAAACTTAAACGTGGTATGCATGCCTGGTACTGCATCCATCTTTACACGGAAGTGTGGTAGAAACACACTATGCAAAACATCTTTGGCGCGGATCATCAATTTAACTTCTTTGCCTTTGGGTAAATGAAGCTCTAGTGACTTGAAATCATCCCAACTATTCTCGTTGGCTAAATCCAAACCAAACTCATTAGAAGCATCAATCATTTTATAATTATGATGTCCCAGCAAGTTGTCTTTACCTGGATAACGGGCTGTCCACAAAAACTGCTGCCCGATTACTTCAATCACAGCAGCATCTTTAGAGGCTTCATCGGTAATATCATTCCATGCTCGCAAGCCACTAAAAATCAAAAGTGCCAATACAATAGCGGGAACAACCGTCCATGCAATTTCTAGTTTATGATCATCAGCAAAAAATTCGGCTTTCTTTCCTTTCTCGTAACGATACTTAAAGGTGAACCAAAACATTACAATAAAGATCAGCGTGAAAGCCACTACCGTTACAACCATAGTTACCCAAAAAAGGTAATCAGTTACTTCACCATGTTCAGAAGCCACGGGCAGGTTATAACCATCGAATGTAGCGTATGAATACCAAAAGAAAGCAACTAAGCTTCCAATCATAAAAAACAGGAAGAGGTACGCGTTAATCGAATTCCATGATGATACTTCATCTTCTTCTTTTCCCTTTACCAGGCTTACCAGGTTTCCGATCCTGAAAATAAAATACAGGATTCCCAACACCAGCAAAACTCCAAATACGATTATCAACGTCAGCATATATTATTTATTCAGCGTTTCTATTAAATATGATGATTCAAACTCTCGCCCATCATTGGGTGGTTTTTGGCCACCAGTGGCATTTTCGAAAGGGCACTTAACGAAACCCATAAGAACAATGCAAAG
>DPSB01000546.1 GCA_003537495.1 Cytophagales bacterium
GAAACCAAGCAGAAAGTAAAATTTACATCGGCTGCTATCTGGATGGAAGGCATTCTCTATCTTAACGAGAAAGATCCTGATCATCATATTTATATTTTAAAATCCGCGAAGACAATTCCAGCACCATGAAAAAATATGTTTTAAGTTTTTTATTGATGACTATAGTGTCGGTTACTTTTTCACAATCGAAAGATGAAGCCGCCATCAAACAGATTTTTGATGAAGCGTTAAGCAAAGGCAAATCGTATGAAATGCTTCACGATTTATGCACCAACATCGGGCCGAGGCTTTCCGGATCGCCCGGTGCTGCGGCTGCGGTGGAGTGGAGCCGGCATGTAATGAAAAGACTCGACTTTGATTCTGTATGGCTGCAGCCAGTACTGGTACCACATTCGTTACGTGGTCAAAAAGAAACCGGCCGCATTATCTCGCGCAAGCAAGGAACAATACCTGTAAATGTTTGCGCATTGGGCGGAACAATTGGTACCGGCCCTGCTGGTATTGCTGCAAACATTGTTGAAGTAAAAAGTTTGGAGGAATTGAAAGCTTTAGGCACAGCTGGTGTGAAAGGTAAAATTGTATTCTTCAATCGTGCGATGGATCCTACCCGAATGAACACATTTACTGCTTATGGTGGTGCAGTAGAACAACGCGCCAATGGTGCTTCGGAGGCTGCGAAATATGGTGCTGTGGCTGCCTTGGTTCGATCGATGGGTTCTAACCTCGAAGATTATCCGCATACGGGAAGTATGCGCTATGCGCCCAATGTGGTTAAGATTCCAGCATTGGCTATCAGCACACGGCATGCTGAGTTGTTAAGTCAAATATTGAAAGAAGAAAAAGACTTGCAGGTTTACCTCGAAAATCATTCTGTTACATTAGATGATGCACCTTCTTTTAATGTAATCGGAGAAATCCGCGGCAGCGAATATCCAGATGAAATTATTGTGGTGGGTGGCCATCTTGATTCGTGGGATTTGGGCCAGGGCGCACATGATGATGGGGCTGGTTGTGTGCAGTCGATAGAAGTTTTGCGACTGTTTAAACAGATGGGTTATAAACCCAAACGTACCATTCGCGCTGTTATGTTTATGAATGAAGAAAATGGGTTGCGTGGTGGATTAAAGTATGCAGAACTGGCTGAGAAGAATAAAGAGAAACACATTGCGGCTATTGAATCCGATCGGGGCGGTTTTGTGCCGCGTGGGTTTACCGTACCTACCGATGCCACTGCCAAAGCAAAGGTGCGGAGTTGGAAATCGTTGTTGGAACCATACGGCCTCTCTGACTTTACTACCGAAGGTGGAGGTGCTGATATTGGTCCGCTCGCCAATCAAGGTGTAGCGTTGCTAGGTTTTCTACCCGACTCACAGCGGTATTTTAATTATCACCACACGGCTGAAGACACGATTGACAAAGTGGACAAACGGGAATTGGAATTAGGTGCAGCAGCCATGGCTGCTATGGTGTATTTAATTGATCAGTATGGGTTGAAGTAGATTTGAATAATTCTATTATCTTTAAAAGTTGGCCTAATCGTTTTCTAATGAAGTTCGCTCACTTTTTGCAGCTCGCTTTAGCACTTGTTTCTTATAGTGTGAAGGCACAATATTACGAGACTACGTTCCAGATTCCTGATTACGTTAGCCAATCTTATTATGATCGGAATGAAATTTATGACTACGGATACTTAAACTATTACAAATTATTAAGACCAAATCCATTAGGTGGATTTTTGGTTTTGGGTAATGACCGCAGTACACTCTATTATTACATAGGGGGTACTCAAAACGTGTGGACTAGAGACTTCGGATCATTTAAAGTTATTTCGTTTGCAGTTTCAGGAACAGGTGTTGTAAGTGTTATTTCTAAGTCGGGTACAACAACTAAATTTTCGAGATTAAACGCTTCAACGGGGGCTATTCTTGGTGCAGAGGAGACATTCTCCTCAAGCGGTAATCAAATAAGTGGCGTAGCAGTTGATAGTCAGGGTAACTCCTATGTTGTCGGTTCGCTTAATATAAGTGGTCAGATTGATGTACAACTTATTAAGTACAGCACAAGCGGTACAAAAGTCTGGACAAAAACATTTAACTCCTTTGAATATTTTGGTGAAAACCTGAACGATTTTGGCTACGGTATTGCAATTAATTCTAACAACGAAATCGGGCTTGTTGGGATGACTTATCAATACCCTTACTACCCACGAATAATTACAATAAAATGTGATACGGATGGTATAGTTTCCTGGAGTAGTTTCGATGTGCCAGTTCAACAAGACACACATGTTAATTTCAGAAATCTTAAAATTTCAAGTAATGGTGATCTATACCTATTGGCGGACGGACGAAGCATTATTGGTTATGAGCATGTTGTGATTCGTTATACATTCAATGGGAATTATGATTTTAACTTCACCAGTAGCTTTAGCAGGCAAGCTATGGATTTTGATATTTCTGATTCTGGTAATAGAATTTTTGTGTTAGGGGCTGCATCTTCATTTTACGGATTTCAGGTGGCTGAACTTATCACCGACAGGATTGAGGAGATAAATGGTCCTCAGGATGGTTCAGGGTTTTTTGCTCAGGAAAATGCCGGAAGTATTTATTATGATACTGATATGGATGAGGTTTATGTTTCTTGCGCATTCAGAGGTTATTATTACTCAGGAAATCCCCCATATGAATATTCGGAGCTAAAAAGATTTGATTCGTCTTTAAATCCAGTCTTTTCAAAGCGAATAAATAGCGAAATCATTGTTAATTTTTTTGGGGATTATCTTAGGCAAACTGCTCTAACTAATTACGGAAGAGGGTATCAATTTCGCTCATGCGATTACATCAGTTCGCCAAGCGTTACGTTAGATCCAACTTCTCAAACCATATGTGTTGGACAGAACGTTCAATTTAGAGCTAATGCCACAGGTACAGCGATCCGTTATTTGTGGAAACGTAATGGTGTGGCACTTTCAGACAATAATAGAATATCAGGTGCAACTTCATCCATTTTACAAATTAATGCTACCAATGCTATAGAAGATGCCGGAACTTACTATTGTGAGATTTCAGACTTTTGCAGTAATCTTACTGCAACATTTTCCGCTACACTAGCCTTCATACAACAATCATCAATAACAAATCAACCTGGTAGTGTAACACAATGCCCTGGTACCGAAGCCGTTTTTCAAATCACCACAACAGGCGGACAGAACGTAAAATACCAATGGCGTAAGGGAACCACAATACTTACAGAAAGTGCCTCTGTTGTGGGTACTGCCACAAACAGACTTGCCTTAAAATCTATAGCAGCCGCAACTGCCGGTGATTATTATTGCTATGTAACCAGCGATTGCTTTACGGTTCCACAAATCACTCAGAAGGGCGTGCTTACGGTGCTTCCAGGTTCTGCCATTATAAACCAGCCACAATCCGTTTCAACTTGTAGCGGAACCAATGCTGTGTTTGCTGTGTCAGCATCAGGAACTAATTTAACCTATCAATGGAGAAAAGGAACCGTGAACTTAACAGAATCAACATCGCAGGTAGGGGTTAATACCAATTCACTCACCATTCGTAACGTAGCAAGTGGTAATGCAGGCGACTACAATTGTGTAGTATCAAGCACCTGTGGAAATATAACCACTAACACGGTTGCATTATCCGTAACTACTTCTCCACAGCTTACAGCGCAACCCGCAAGCAGAGCCGTATGTACAGGAACCACCATTACCTTTGGTGTTACTGCCACAGGTGCTTCTGGCTATGTTTGGAAAAGGAATGATGTAGTGCTTGCCAACACGGGTAAGTATAGTGGTGTAAATACGGCAACGCTTACTATAACTGCAGCCACCGTTTCTGAAGCTGGAACATATACCTGCACAATTGCCAATCCTTGTGGAAACGATTTGGTATCAACCGCTGCGCAATTAACCATTGCTACCTCTCCATCGATCACAGCAAAGTCAGCTAACCTGAGTCTATGTGTAGACCAGCCTGCCATTATGAGTATTACGGCTACAGGTAGTAACCTTACGTATCAATGGAAAAAAAATGGTACAAACCTAAATGATGCTGCAGGTATTTCGGGAACCAAGACATCGGAGTTGATAATAACAAAATCAAAGCAAAGCGATGCGGGTAACTACACCTGCGAAGTTTCCTCCGGGTGTGGGGCATCTCAGGTAAGCAGTGCTATTGTATTAGCAGTGCAGAGTGTTGCCACAATAAATACACAGCCTCAGCCCAGGCAGGTGTGCCAGGGTGAAGATGTATTATTTTCGGTTATTGTATCCGGTACGGTGCAGTCTTATCAATGGAAAAAGAACGGGGTTAATTTAGCAAACAACACCAAGTACTCGGGTGTATTATCAGCCACGTTATCAATTAAGGATAATCAGCCAGCTGATCAGGCATTTTATACATGCGAGATAAGAACCAGTTGTTCAACTACTATTGCTTCAGAAACAGTTCAACTTTTAGTAAATCCAAAGCCCGACCTTGAGTTATTGGATATAACCTGCGATGCTCCCTTTGTGGCTGAGTGGAACTCTCTTGTAATGGATAAAAATAACACCACAGGCACTTACACTTTACTTAATGAAGCTGATTTAACTCCGATACCCGATCTAATGTCTATTCCATCCTATGGAGTTTACATTATTGTAAAGAACACTGGAGTGTGTACCGATTCTGTTGTGTGGGACAATACATGCATTATTACCGGGGTTGATGAAGAAACTCAACCGGTAGTGGTTTTCCCTAACCCGTCAACAGGTATGTTCTATGTAAAGCATTCATCAGATGTGTTGCGCATTAGCGTGTTTGATGCAAAAGGTATTCAAATCCTGGCAACAGAACCAAATGTTGCCGGTGAAACCGGTTTTGGGAATAAAGATTTACCGCAAGGGCTTTATTTGGTGATTACAGATTTTAAAAATGGAAGTTCTGTTGTGAGAAAATTGATTGTTAGCAGATGAAACCTATTAAGAATAGTATAATAGTGATGTTAGCAGCAGTGTTGCTTCAGGGTTGTATTCGTGATGAAATTTTGCTGCCTCCGGTTATTTCAGGTTTTGATAAAAACCCTGTTGCGTCAGACAATGTGCTGGTTATCTCCGGAAAATATTTTGATCCGCAAACAACACAGGTTTTTATAAACGATACGCTGGTTGCAACTGCAGGAACAGTTGACCTGGCAGAGATCAGGATTTATATTCCGGTAAGAAAGATATCAACTGAAGCTATGCTTCAGGTTAAAACTAAATTTGGTGCGTCCACAAAAGAAACAATCACTATCCTTCCGCCCGCTCCCTTTATTCGAAAAGTGATACCCGATAAAGCTGGAATAAGTAAACAAGTTAAGGTGGTAGGAAATTATATTAATACTGCCACAGCTGTATCGTTTAAATCGCCAAATCAGACTGAAAGTATATCTGCTACATTTTCAATTTTAAGTGCCGATACTTTGCTGGTTATAGTACCTGCCGGGCTATCATTTGATGCTGCCGATTTAAGAGTTTCAACAGGAAGCGGAGAGTCTGAACCAACTGCGTTTACCGTGTTGGCTCCTCCTACCATTGCAGCATTTACACCAGAGCAAGCCGTGGTGGGTTCTATCATTTTGATTACTGGAACTAACCTTGGATCGGTAAACTCATCCCGAATAGGAGCTAATGCTGTTGAATTGCTTTCGGTTGCGGCTAATCGCATCGAAGTAAGAGTTCCTGCTGGAGCTGTTTCAGATACGCTACACCTAAATGGCTGGGGCGGAAAGACAAAGACAACCAGGAAGGTTATTATAGCACAGCCACCCGTTATAGCATCACTAGATAAAACAACTGGTACTCCAGGAACTACTGTTGCAATAACCGGCACAAATTTTCAGAATGCGTTTGAAGTAAAGTTTGGCAATACTCCGGCACAAATTGTTTCCAATACAGGCACAGTTTTGAATACGCGCGTTCCGGCAGGGGCATCTTCCGGAAAAATTTCAGTAGTCACTCCGGCAGGTATGGGTACTTCGGTGCAGGAGTTTACAGTAGCAGGCGCACCTATTATAAGCAGTTTTTTGCCCGTCAGTGGCGGTGTAGGAACTAAAATAAATTTAACTGGGGCTAACCTTACCCAGGTAACTGTTGCACGTATTGGGTTGGTTAATCTTAAGATTAACAATAAAACCGATAACCAGATGGAGGTGGAAGTGCTAACCGGAAGTGTAACGGGAAAACTATCAGTTATTGCGGGCGGAAGCACGTATGAAACAACTTCTAATTTTATAATAACTGGTTCGCCACAGGTTAATGCGTTTACACCGTCATCGGGTATTCCCGGGTCGGTCGTAACCATTACAGGAATAAATTTTCCAGCAAATCCCGATGTGCGGTTTGGTACGAGCAGTGCTGCTGTTGTTACCAGTTCAAGTACAACAGAAATTGTTTGCCAGGTTCCGGCCAATGCAACCACAGGAAAAATAAATGTAAGTGGAGCGTTAAGTGCGGCCAATTATACCTTGAATGTTAAGGCGGTTATTACTTCTATAAGCCCAATGCAGGGTGGGGTTGGTGCAGAAATTACCATTACAGGTCAATACTTAAGTGGAGCGACAATAAATTTTTCAACAGGTAGAACAGCCGAGAAGGTGGGTGCAGGTTCGGATACACAAGTGATTGTAAAAGTGCCGACAGCTGCAATTACTGGTAAGATAAGTGTTGTTACTACTGGCGGTACGACCTTAAGCGCAAGCGATTTTCAGGTGCTTGCAGCGCCAACTATTACTTCGTTTACACCGGTATCTGGTGGATCGGGTACTTCAGTAACAATATCAGGTACAAACCTCCAACATAGCCCTGAAGTTCGTTTTAATAATGTGCTGGCAACTATCCGTTCGTTCTCGGCCACTCAAATAGTAGCTGATGTGCCGGTTGGTGCTGTTACTGGTAAGATAAGTGTGAAAACAACAGCAGTTAGTACTGCGGTGGCCAGTGCAAACAATTTTACCGTAGTGGGTAATCCCGTAATTACATCTATTGTTCCTGCTTCAGGTACTATTAAAGAACGGGTAACCATTAATGGAACAAATCTATCGAACTATACTGCTATTACTTTTGATGGCGTGGCTGCCACCGTTTCGGAGATAATATCAAGCACGTCAACCTCGATAGTGGTGCGCGTACCGGCAACGGTTAATGGAGCCAATGCACGTACAATTAATGTAAACGTTAGTACTTCAGCTAACAACTCTAATAATTTTGCTTTCTCCTTGTTAGGAACTCCTTCCATCACCAGAATTTCCCCAAATAACAATCCCGCGTCATGGGCATTTCTGATTGAAGGAACCAACCTTGGGTCTGTGAAAAAGATAACATTAGATGGCAAGGTTCCGAATGTTGGAACAGCCGGTATTGATAAACGAGCCTTTAATTATCTCACCACAAAAGTGCCTGACGATATTAAACCACCATCTGATCAAAACAAAGCTTTGGTTTTATATTATACAACTGATGATTTCGGTAAATTAGATCCGGTAAATTATCAGGTGTTACGTGTACCTCCTCCTGGAGTTTACCCACCACCGTTTATCATTCTTCCGCCACCCCTTCCGGTTAACTATGTGCAGGCTGATATAAGTGCATACTGGATGGATAAGAACTACTTCTCCATAAATCCTGATGAAGCGCATTGTTTCAACATTCGAGGAAATTTTAGGGACGCATCCGATTTTGCAAATCAGTCAGGTAACTTCTGTCAGTTTCAGGAGTACTATTCGGTAAATGGTTCTTATAGTCCTGTAAGAAATTGGTCGGGTAACTGGAACAAAGGAATTCTTACGCTCACGAGTTATGACGATGAAGGAAACCTGCTTGAATTAAAGGGACAAGTAAGTGGCTCTACCTTGATTTTTACAGATCAAAACGGAAGACAATTGGAACTTGCATTTGATTCCGGACCTTGCGGAATAATAAATGCTAATGGATGTGAGAACAATGATTAATACAATAATCTTAACCCTGCATTAAGGCCACTCCACTTACCATAATTTCTGGAGGTGAGGGTAGTATTGTAGTTAAGCATCAGAAAGAATTTTTTGGTAACTACTCTTTGATACCCAATCGCAACTTGCGTAAAATCACTATCGCCACCTTCAAGCGTTTTACTAATGTCGGTCGTAATCCAACTGTAAACACCAGAGGTAAAAAAGATATTCTTTGGATTGACCACATAACTTAGTGAAACATTTACCGGAACATATAGTTCTGTCTTATCTTCCACGCTAGAGTTGCTGCCGGGAATAGCAATGGTTAGGTTTGCTTGGGTAAACAAACCAATACGTTTGTTCAGGTATTTATAATAGAAAAACGTATGGCCCCAGTTTACCTTATGGGTGTTAAGCGCAAGTTGCGAATCGGGGTTTGCTACAGGAAACCATAAGTTTGTCTGATAATTAAATGTTTTGTGGCGTTTAAATGGCTGCACACGCAACCGAACTCCTGCATAGGTTAAGGCCTGTGTTCCTGAAGCATCGAAAACCGAAAGCGAAGATTCACTGGCATCAGAACTGAATCGATAAGCACGATAGTTTAGATCAATACCAACGTTTACTCTCCTGTTTCGAGATAGGCCATAGTTAATCTGCAGCAATGAGTTAAAAAGAATTTGCTTGCCAGAAAAACTAACGGCATTACCTTGTTTATCGAAATGCTGAGAATTTTGACTAAGGCTATTAAATGAAAAGAACTCCACTTCTTTATGTTTTGCCAATATGGCCGAGGCCGAAGGATTTACAACAAGAACATTGTCCAGGGAATCTCGTAGTCGCAGTAATTTGTTTGCATCTATATCTTGAGCTTTAGCGGCCACGGATACAGCGAAGATACAAAGGAGTAATAAGCGTATTTTCATTTTACTTATCGGAAAGCGTATATAAAATTCTGTTTGCCCTTCTCTCCAGTTCTAACACACGTTTTTCAAGTTGCGTGGTATTGTGATAGATATCGCTAAACACTTTGTCTTTAGCTTCTTTTTGATTTTTTCTGCCTGCAATTTTTCCTGAGCTAATATCATTAATGGCGTTTAACGATGAATTTAACTCTAACACATTGGCCGAATGAAGCTCACCCAATGCATAGTCAAACAAGTAACGTACATCTGTGGTAAGGGCTTCATTCTGCCATAGCTGCATAACCTGTTTTTCATAACTCATGCGATCATGGTTTAAACGGTTAAATGCATCATTGTATTTGAGTACCGCATTGGTAACGTTGCGCATGGGTAACGCATCTCCATCAAAAACAGCGGGCGTCATTCTTTGAAAAGCAATTACCAGATCTTTTAAAGTGATAATGAAGTTGCTAAGTGATGAAGATACATCCGAATAGGTCTCAGATTTGCGATCATCGATAGAAAGTGTAGTTGGTATATTATTGACAGCTTTACTGGCCGGATTTTGCTTTGCATACACCAATGCTCTTATCTCAAACAGCACCGAGCCTTTAAGCTCAGGCTTGTCGCTCAGTACATCCCAGATAATTGTTTTTTGACCGTTACCTTCAACCTCATTGCCTGCACCGCTGCCATGAATATTTTGAAGGGGGCGCTGAAAATCATCTTGTGAATAGTAAAGGCTAACATCCAGATTTTGGTTAGCGGCTACACCATTAAGCAGGTAGGTAATAACCACCTTATTCCCAAATGCTTCATGCCGCACATCGCTGATAAGCTGGGCGTACGAATTTGGGACGAAAAGTAAAAGGAATGGTATTAATTTAATGGAACTTAGGAATTTCATTATCTTGGGTACTTATCAAATGTAAGCAGTAGAAGTGGATCACACAATTAGAGTAAGCCTGGTTTTAGCGTTGCTTTTGTCAATTTCAACAAAACCTTTTGCACAAAGTGTAATTAAAGCCCGAAGTGCTGCCGGAAACTATAATATTTCCAAGGCAACCCTGGACAGTGCACGCAGCGAAAATGCAAATGAGAAGCGGGTGGCGTTGGTGATAGGAAACAAAACCTACAAAGTTGGTCCTTTACAAAATCCTGAAAATGATGCCAATGATTTAACTGCCTTGTTAACCCGGAAGCAGTTTGAAGTAATTAAAGTGATTGATGGCTCAAAATTGGAAATGCGCGAAGCCATAAAAGCTTTTAGCAAGAAAGTGGCGGATGGAGCCATAGGACTATTTTATTATTCGGGGCACGGGGTGCAAGTGGAGGGTGAGAACTACCTGGTACCAATTGATGCCAATATTGAATACAAAGAAGAAGTCCCTGATGAATGTATTGGGGTATCAACTATACTTCGATACATGGAAGCCTCCAATAATAAACTGAATATTATGATTTTGGACGCCTGTAGAAATAGCCCTTTCAAATCATTCTCTCGATCTGGTGAGAAAGGAATGTTACGTATGGAGGCGCCTGTGGGTTCGTTCGTTGCCTACTCAACAGCACCAGGAATGACGGCTTCTGACGGAAACGGTCGTAACGGACTTTATACTTCAAA
>DPSB01000662.1 GCA_003537495.1 Cytophagales bacterium
AATGTACAACTTAATCTACCCGCAACCATTCAAAACACCGGTGTGGAAATTGTGCTGAACACAGCTATTATAACTCGAAAAAATTTCCAGTGGACAACCAGTGCAAACCTGACACTACCGGCAAGCGAGGTAGTTTCATTTCCATTCCTGAAAGACCTCTCGGATTATGCGCTTCGGTTCATAGAGGGTGAACCCACTACTATTGGACTGCGGTATGAATTTTTGGAGCTCAACCCGGCCACAGGCAACTATGTATTCCGCGATATAAACGAAGATGGTGTGTTGGACCGTCCTAATGACGCACGCACAATCGTGGACTACGGCCCCGGATTCTTTGGAGGCCTTTCCAATTCCCTGAAGTACAAATCATGGCAACTGGATTTGATGTTGCAGTTTGTAAAGCAGGATGGAAATGCCGTGCAGTCGTTTTTCCCAATGCCCGGCACCATCAACAACCAACCGGTAGCGGTCCTGGACAGATGGCAGCAGGTAGATGATCTCGCACGCTATAGACGTTTCAGCGGAACCGGTTCCACCACCAACTACATGCAATGGCAGAGCAGCGATGCGCTCGTGACCGATCTCTCCTTTGCCCGTCTGAAAAACATCTCCCTGCAATGGCAGGTGCCAATCCGGAACAACAACATTGTTTCGCGGGCAACTTGTTTTGTACAAGGCCAAAACTTACTCACAATTACCAACTATGACGGGGTTGATCCGGAGGTCAGGGGCATCACTTCCTTACCACCCTTACGTACTGTCAGCATAGGCTTCAACCTTTCACTCTAAAACTGATCATGATGAAAATTAATATCCGCTTTCGTTTTTTCATTTGCGCCTTGGTAGGTTGTCAACTCATCACCGCGTGCGCAGATTTTATTGATATCAATGGGCCGGCCACAGAACTGACCAGGGCCTCGGTGTTCAGCGATGATGCCACCGCAGAAGCAGCAATGCTCGGTGTATATGTCTATGCAAACAACCCCGGACTTTTTCTCGCTGACGGGTGGCACCTCTCCGATGTGGCCTATATCACCGGGCGATCAGCCGATGAGCTAAAAGAAAGTTCCAGTGCCAATGTCATCCAGTTCGCACAAAACGAAGTCCTCGCATCTAACGGGATGATCACTACCGTATGGACCGGTGCATATAAAGTTATCTACCAGTGCAATGCAATACTGGAAGGTGTTCAGGGAAACAATCTAATCACCCAAAACAAACGCGCACAACTCGAAGGGGAGGCAAGATTCATACGAGCCTTTACGTATTTTTACCTCGTCAATTTGTTTGGCGATGTACCACTGGTCACCACCACCGACTATCGGATTAATGCAGGCCTGGCGCGCACAGCTGCCGGGGTAGTGTATCAACAAATCGTATCAGACTTAGAGATTGCCAGACAACTTTTACCAGCAACATTTGGTTTATGGAATGGCGAACGCATCAGACCTACCGCCCATGCAGCAACAGCTATGCTCGCACGGGTTGCCTTGTATTTAGAAAGCTGGTCGCAAGCCGAAGATTACGCAAATCAGGTTATTAACCAGTCTGCGCTTTTTCAACTTAAATCAGATTTGAATGAGGTCTTCCTGAAGAATAGTACCGAAGCCATCTGGCAATGCCTTCCAATCCGGGCGGGCCTCAATAGTCCACACGGTGAGACATCCACATCCGCGCGTTTCAGCGTTCAACTGCGGGATCAAATCCTCACAGCATTCGAACCTGCAGATCAACGGGCGTTGAATTGGGTGGGGATTCAAACGCTCTCCGCAGGCGGTAATTATAAATTTACATCCAAGTATAAGGCGCACCGGACAACCACCGTGGTCGAATACACAACCAATCTGCGCCTCGCAGAACAATACCTCATCAGGGCGGAAGCCCGCGTGCAACAGAATAAGATGGATGACGCGTTGGAAGATATCAATCAAATCCGAACGCGTGCTGGGCTAACACCGGCAAGTACTACTACCCCAGAAACAATACTGGAACTTGTCAGGCAAGAAAGGCGCGTAGAATTATTTGTCGAAGGCGGTCACCGTTGGCTTGACCTCAAGCGCTGGGGAATCGTGAATGAAGTGATCGGGACGCTCAAATCCACGTGGCAACCTACAGACCACCTATACCCAATTCCGGCAACTGAAATCAACCGCAATCAAAAATTGATTCAGAACGATGGTTATGATTCCAATTAAAAAACAAATGCCATGAAAATTCTCATTTCGCTTGTGTTAATAGCAAACACCTTCACCATGCTTGCCCAAAAGAAGGTCTCCATTCAGGTCGGTGACAAAGCGCCACCGTTAAATACATTAACATGGCTTCGGGGTGATCCCCTGACCTCATTTAAACCTGGCCAATATTACGTGTTGGAGTTTTCCACCGTCAGTTGCCCACCGTGTCGCAAATCAATACCGCACCTGGCAGAACTGACAAGGAGATACCAAGGTAAAATCAATTTCATCAACGTGTATTCCAGTGAATTTGACCGCGAAGATGATGCTTATATAGTCCGTATAAAAAACCTCTTTGAAAAACTCAATCAACAAATGCCCTTTGCCGTGGCAATTGACAACGTCCAGGCTTCCGGGAAAAGTTATGGCGTCCATTCATGGCCTGACATTTTCGTAATCAATCATACCGGTCACGTGGTATGGCGGGGATTCTTGGTGAACGAGTTGGATGCAGTTCTTGAAAAATTGCTAGCTGCAACGCTCAATCCGCAGGCTGAAAAAATAAAACAATCCCAATTCAGTGCCGCCCTGCAAGAAGTCGAGCAACTGAAAAAGGATGGTGACTTTTTACAGGCTGACCAGCAATTGAAAGCCTTGATGACTTCAAGTCCGGAAAATCGAGGCCTTTTGTTACTCACACAATTTCTGCTCTGGGCCGGCCAGGATGCAAGTCGCGCAACAGCTGTCCTGGAAACCATGTTGGAAAATGGTGAAGATGTCCTTTGGGTAAAGCTCACTTCCCCGGTCACCCAACATGCAGCACAGTTACCAGAGCATCTGGTTAACAAAGTTCTCTATCGTGCCTTTCAGGAAACAGTCTTGCCGGAAATGAAGGCGTCAATACTAATACAACAAGCCCATTTGTTTAAAACAAAAGCACTCAACAGCAAAGATGATCGCACGGCCCTCCACAACATGTATGTAGCACAAACTTTAATAGACAGTTTACCCAAGGTCGATACCGCCAGACATGCGGAGTATAAGACCTTGAGTTTGCAGTATCAATACACAACAACAGTACTTGGCGGCAGCCCTAATGAAACCATCCTCCAGGATTTCATCAAAAGCCAGCCTGAACAATTTCCCTGGACGGTGCTCATCGGTGACGTGATTAAAATTCAAAATATTACGGCCATTAAGCAACTCATGGCACCGGTTTCCACGTGCATCGAGGATGCCGCATTGATGCACCAGTATTCTCGGGTAGCTTCGTTTGGCGAACGAAAAGCGCAAATGATGGCCTTGCTTGGAAATCGGGAGGCACAGGAAGCCACGTATAAAAAACTCATCGTGTATTTTTCGAAGGTAAATGACACCAAAAGAACAACATTTTTTAAAACCCGATTAGACGCACGCTGACAAAGGTAAAAGAAGCATGTTGACGATGTTCGCCAACATGCCTGCTGTGTTAATGTGTCGGGTCCTTCCACAATGACTGACACGCAACATTGTCTGCGTTGAACACCATCGGGCCTTCAGGTGTATCTGCAATACACTCACATCGCACTGAATTTTCCTGCTGCACGGTCGAACAATCAGCCGGATCATCAAGAGCCTCGCAAGTATCGCAAGGTGTCGTATCCAGGTACCGGATCGGGGCATCAAGGGATACCACATCTACACTGGCAATTGCGCTCACCACCGCAAACACAATCGCTAGCAATGGCAACATCATTCTAACTTTTTTCATAACGTAGAATTAAAGGTTAACAAAATCAATAGCCTACTTTTTTATACAGGTGTTCGGATACATGCCTGATTACGCGCGTGTAATATCGTTGGTGGTCATCCGGTATCGTACCAGATACCCATCATATAATCCATAGAAATCTCCTTGCACAATTACAAAAGCTTTTAATCCATGACCCTTGAACTGCGGTACATAAAAACTATGTTGGTAATCGCCTGAGTGCAACGCATACACATCCAACACGGCATGACGCTCAAAGTCTGCCACCGCTTCACCGCGGGACAACAGGTTGGCGTGCACATACAAAAGTCCATCTGCAATCCGCACACCTTTATTCACAATCAACGGGGGTGCCCCCAATGTATGGGAATTGTTCCGCGTCACTTTCACCACCAACTGTGCTTTTGAAATAGAATCAATTGTGTGTCCCCGTTGCAGTACCTGAAACGCAGTGTCCAACACCACAAACTCATTGCGGTAGAAATAGACATACACCAGATGCTGCACCGGATAATCCGTGACCAGCATCCCATCAGTACTGAAAATTCCTTCCCCTTGTTCTTCCAGAATGTCCCGATACAAAACAGGTTTGCGAGCACCTGTTATTTTTTCAAGCGTATTTTCATTTTGGGATAGTGCAACAACCGCAAGTGATGTGACTCCGAAGGGAACTACCTTGGAAAAATAAAAATCATTTCGAAAAACGTTTGCACTGTCCGTCCGCAAATGACCTCGGTAGATCAACGGCACCGTACCATACGCTACATAAAAATAAGGTGAGTCAACCGCCACTTG
>DPSB01000320.1 GCA_003537495.1 Cytophagales bacterium
ACTCCTTTTCTTTCTTCACAATCGAAAGTGAATCATCTTCAGCCTCGTGCGTAATGTCTTGTACTTCTTCTTCCGTTTCGGTTTGGGTGGTGGGCGAATCCAGATAAGTTACTTGCTGCGCTGCAGAAATATTTTCATCAATTCCTTCAAATAGCCCCGCATGTTCTTTCACCAACTGGGCTGCATGTGCTGGGTTGGCAGCACCTTCCAAAACAATTTTTTTCAGATCGTTCATATCCTTGCGCAGATCGAAAAGGATTTTGTATAGAATCTCGCGTTCAGAGATGTTATCCACTCCATTCTGATCTTTATACAAGGCTGGCAAGCTGGTTTCTTTAGGAATATAATGCGCCAGAATCTCACCCGTAATTTCTGCATTGTCCGATGACAATACTGAAATCTGCTCCACCATGTTTTTTAATTGCCTGATGTTTCCGGGAAACCGGTATTTAACCAACAGACTTTTGGCATCGTCTGTAAGAGCTATTGGTTTCACCTTATACTTTTCTGCAAAGTCGGTTGCAAATTTTCTGAACAATAGTTCTACGTCTTTACCGCGTTCACGCAAAGGGGGAACATAAATAGGTACGGTACTTAACCGGTAATACAAATCTTCGCGAAACTTACCTTGCTCAACTTTTACCAACAAGTTTACATTGGTAGCGGCTACTACGCGTACATCCGTTTTCAAAACTTTGGAAGAACCAACTTTTATAAACTCACCGTTCTCCAGCACACGCAGCAACCGTGCTTGTGTTCCCAAGGGCATTTCACCAATCTCGTCTAAAAAGATGGTACCGCCATTGGTAACTTCAAAATAACCTTTGCGGGATTCATGCGCCCCGGTAAACGATCCTTTTTCATGGCCAAACAATTCAGAGTCGATTGTTCCTTCCGGGATGGAGCCACAGTTAATGGCTATAAATTGACCGTGCTTCCGCGCACTCAGGTGATGAATAATTTTGGAAAAAGATTCTTTACCACTTCCACTTTCACCGGTAATCAACACCGACATATCGGTTGGGGCAACCTGCATGGCTACGCGCACAGCATTGTTGAGTAATGGAGAATTTCCGATTACGCCAAACCGTTGTTTTACACTTTGAATCTCTGCTTCTGAAATCGCCATAATTCTTTAGTCCACAATTTTGCCCCGCAAGGTTCCGCTGGTACAACTTTCAATTAACACATTGACGTATTCGCCTTTCTGTTTAGTCTCTTTTGCAAACACTACCACCCGGTTAGCCGAGGTGCGGCCTTGCCAATGGTTTTCGCTTCTGCGCGATTGACCTTCAATTAATACCCGCTGTACCAGGCCCACATCCTGTTGATAACGGATGTACGAATGCGCGCGTTGCTTGCTGATAATTTCTTCCAACCTGCGTGTTTTAACATCATTCGGAATATCATCAGGATATTTCTTGGCCGCAGGAGTACCAGGCCGTTCGGAATAACTGAACATGTATGCATAATCATATTTCACTATGTCCATCAGCGTAAGCGTATCTTCATGTTCAGCTTCTGTTTCAGAACAAAACCCGGAAATCATATCCGAAGAAATACCACAACCTTCGCCCAGAATATCTTTAATGCGATTTACTTTATTCAAGTACCACTCGCGGGTATAACCACGGTTCATCAATTCAAGAATGCGGGAGTTACCGCTTTGCACAGGCAAGTGAATGTATTTACAGATGTTCTCGTACTTAGCCATTACGTGTAAAACCTCATCGGTAATGTCTTTGGGATGCGAAGTAGAAAACCGGATGCGTAGATCGGGATGAACCAATGCCACCAATTCTAATAAGTTGGCAAAATTAACAATGCCATTGGCGCTGGTTTTTTCAAGACGCGCTTTGTTGTTCTCTTCTTCACTCCACTTATATGAATCAACATTCTGACCTAACAAGGTTACTTCGCGATAACCGCGGCTAAATAAATCTTTTGCTTCGGCAATAATAGAGTGCGGATCGCGGCTGCGTTCGCGCCCACGGGTAAAAGGAACTACACAAAACGAGCACATATTATCGCACCCGCGCATAATAGAGATAAATGCAGAGATGCCATTCGAATCCAACCTTACCGGAGTAATATCTCCATAGGTTTCTTCGCGTGAGAGGAATGTGTTAACGGCTTTATCGCCATCATCAACCTGAGCAACTAACTTGGGCAAATCGCGGTATGCATCAGGGCCAGCTACCAGATCCACAATTTTTTCTTCTTCCAGCAATTTGGTTTTAAGTCGCTCGGCCATGCAGCCCAGAATACCCACCATCATTTCAGGCTTCTTCTTTTTAAATCCCTGAATATGTTGCAACCGGTTGCGCACGGTTTGCTCTGCTTTTTCGCGAATAGAACACGTGTTGAGAAACACAACATCAGCCTGCGATATGTCGGAGGTGGTATCGAACCCTTCCTTTTGAAGAATAGAGGCTACAATTTCGCTATCTGAAAAATTCATCTGGCAGCCATAGCTTTCAATATAAAGCTTGCGGCTTTTGCCTGTATTGGTTTCTTCAGTTAACCGCACAGTCTCGCATGCCTCGCCCGAAGCTGGACTTATCACCTCAATATCTTCAATCAGATTCTTCATTTTAACGAATTCGAAAACGCAAATTTATAACATTCTATGTTTTTTGTGACATCTTGGCAGGTAGTTTAAAACAGGATTTAATAGATTAGTTTTGGAGTTTTAAGTTCTTAGAGGGCGAAAATTAAAAAGATGGCAATTGTTAGAGATGTTAGGGGTTTTACGCCAAAGTTCGGGGCAAACTGCTACTTGGCCGAAACGGCAGTAGTGGTAGGCGAAGTTACCATGGGCGATAACTGCACCGTTTGGTTTAATGCGGTTGTGCGAGGCGATGTGCATTCCATTACCATTGGTAATAACACCAACATTCAAGATGGGGCGGTAATTCATTGCACCTACCAAAAGGCAAAAACGGTTATCGGTAATAATGTTTCGGTTGCCCATAACGCCATTGTTCATGGCTGCACAGTTGAAGACAATGTGCTGATTGGCATGGGTGCGATTATTATGGATGATGTAGTTGTGGGGGCGGGATCGGTAGTAGCAGCCGGGGCCGTTGTACTCCCTAAAACGATAATTGAACCGGGTAGTATCTATGCAGGCATGCCGGCTAAAAAAGTAAAAGATGTTGGCGATGAAATGAAAGCTGTGATTGAGCGCACTGCCCGCAATTACCCCATGTATGCCGAATGGTTTAAAGAGAAATGAGCATGGAACCAAAAGATAAAGCGCTGATTACCCAGATAAAGCAGAAGTTAGGAACCGATCTGTTTTACATTGACGATGAAGACGAGCCAACAGAGGAGTGTGTGCATTTTTATTTTCTGGCAAAGCAAAATGGTGAAGAAGTAATCTGCGATTGTGTGTTGTACACATTGCGCTTGCATCACGAAAGCGAAATGCATGAAGAAGCTGAAGCCCGCGTAGCAGAAAAGTTTGACAGATACCTGAAGTCGAAAGATTCGGAATCGGCTACGCAAGAGGAAGAAATCGGGATGATGATGGCTGAGATTTTAGTTGAGCTTGAAGAGGAAGAAGCTATTAAAGTTAAGGAACATATTGAGTTGGATTCAGATAATCCTGTTGGGCTGGGTATGGATGTTGGGCTGAATGTTCCGGCTATCTCCAACGAGGTAATTGCGAAATTCATCTCAGAATTCAGGGCCGGAACAGTTAAATTAGACGATGCACTCTATTCGTTTCAAATCAGTAGCGATTTTGAATAACCCTTAAAATCTTAAGCCAGCGCTACCGTTTTAAGTGGCT
>DPSB01000428.1 GCA_003537495.1 Cytophagales bacterium
AAAGAACTTGTCAGTAGCTTTTTGAAAACCCTGTTCCGGGTAATTATTTCTCCTAACGCGCCCTGAGCGTATAATGCTAGTATCTCATTGATTGCTGCCTTAGTGGTAGCATGATCTTATTTTCTCTGAATCAATTTTAAATTTTAATAAGTATATGCGTAATAAAGGTTTCGTTATTGTACTAGGCATTGTCATTACACTGCTATGCCTGTACTATTTGTCATTCACATTTGTTTCTCAACGGGTAGAGAAAGATGCGATAAGCTATGCTACTGATGCCAGTGGCTCATTGAGTTTAAGTAAGAAACAAAACTACCTGGATTCAATCTGGAGCAAACCGGTGTACAACCTGTTTGGTGCTGAGTTTACTTATAAAGAAGTAAAAGAAAATGAATTGAGTCTTGGGCTTGATTTGCGTGGTGGTATGCACGTGGTGTTGGAAATTTCTCCTGTCGATATCATCAAAGGATTAAGCGGAAACAACCAAGATCCGGCTTTTGAAGCTGCCCTTCAAAAAGCGCGCGACTTACAAAAGTCAAGTTCAGATAGCTATGTTAATTTATTCTACAAAGCATTTAAGGATGCTAACCCGGATAAGAGCCTGGCTTCGTTGTTTACCTCAGCGGCAAATAAAGATCGCGTAAAGCTTACCGATTCCGATGCAACGGTATTGGAGTTTTTGAACAAAGAAGTAGATGGCGCAATTGATCGCTCGTTCACCATCTTAAAAACCCGTATCGATCAATTTGGTACATCGCAGCCAAACATTCAGCGCTTACAAGAGAAAGGTCGCATTCAAATCGAAATTCCGGGTGCGGATAATCCACAACGCGTACGCAAATTATTGCAAGGTGTAGCGCGTTTAGAGTTTTGGGAAGTTGTTGAGTTCAGCGATCCACAGTTAGGTCAATCGCTGAGTGCCATTAACGATTTTGTAGTTAAAGAACAGAATGCAAAGAAAGCACTTACTGAAACAAGTTCAACAGAAGTTAAACCAGCCGCTGATACAACCGGTACTAAATCTGCTTTAGAACAACAACTTTCGCAAGTGCGCGATAGCACGGTATCTTCATTAGATTCACTTCGGTTGGCTACATCATCGCCTTTGCTTGCGCTGATGAACCCATCTATTCCTTTCCTTTATCAGGTAAAAGATACTTCGGTAATTAATAAAATGCTGAGACGCCCTGAAGTTCGCAGCTTATTGCCACGCTCACTCGGTTTTTTCTGGGATGTAAAACCAGATCCTAAAGTAACTCCGGGTGTAGATGATATTCAACTCAACTTTGTAAACCTGGGCCGTACCGGCAAACCGTTGTTAACTGGCGAAGTGATTAACGATGCGCGTCAGGATTTTGATGAGAACGGTCGGTATGCCGTTACCATGAACATGAATACAACGGGTGCAAAAACATGGGCGAAGATTACCCGCGAAGCTGCTGCCAAGCAACCACAAGGTCGCATTGCCATTGTGCTGGATAATTACGTGTACACGGCACCAACTGTAAATGGCGAGATTCCGAATGGTAGCTCGCAGATTTCTGGAAATTTTGAACTGGAAGAAGCAAAAGATTTGGCGAACGTGTTAAAGGCTGGTTCGTTGCCAGCGCCTACCCGTATTGTTGAAGAAGCCATTGTAGGCCCCAGCTTGGGTAAGGTTGCGCAAAACCAAGGTTTGCTTTCAATGGCAGCCGGTCTTGGTATAGTAGTATTGTTTATGATTGCCTACTACTCTAAAGGTGGTTGGGTAGCTAACATCTCGTTGTTGTTCAACATCTTCTTCATTCTTGGAATTCTGGCGCAGTTAAAGTCAGCTTTAACATTGCCCGGTATTGCCGGTATTGTACTTACTATGGGTATGGCTGTTGATGCGAACGTGTTGATATACGAACGCATTAAAGAAGAAATGGCCTTGGGGCGCAAGTTGCGCGAGGCGATTACAAAAGGTTATGACAGAGCCTTCACCACCATTCTGGATTCGAACCTTACTACGTTTATTACGGCAGTAGCACTTTTTGTGTTAGGGCAAGGACCATTGAAAGGTTTTGCTATTGTGTTGATGATTGGTATTGCTACCTCATTCTTCTCAGCCGTTTACATTTCGCGCGTTATTGTGGAGTGGATGGTGCGCAAAGGTGACGAGTCGAAAGTATCGTTCGATACAGCCATTGCACGCATGATCAAGAAGCGTCCGCAATACGATTTTATTGGTGCCCGCAAAAAAGCATATCTGGTTTCAGGTAGCATTGTGTTGATTGGATTTATTCTGATTGCCGTGCAAGGCTTGAATATGGGTGTTGATTTTAAAGGTGGTCGCTCATACGTAGTTAGTTTCAGCCAACCGGTTGTAGCAACTGATATGAAAGTAGCGATAGCTCAAAATTTTGAAAACACGGGTGTGGAAGTGAAAAACTTTGGCAGCGATAAGGTAATGAAGGTAACCACTTCTTATCTGGTAGATGATGAATCGGATGATGCCGATGATAAAGTAAAAAATGCGTTGATTGCCGGAGTAGAGAAATTTAAAGGCGTAAAATACACGCCAAACGAAGCGCAGTTGGATGATTCGCATTTCATTATCTCTTCTTCTTCTAAAGTAGGCGCAACTATTGCCGATGATATTAAAGGTTCTGCATTTGAAGCCGGGTTTGCTTCTTTGGTGTTGATCTTTATCTATATCTTAATTCGCTTTAAGCGCTGGACGTACAGTGCTGGTGCGATTGTAGCCACCGTACACGATACCTTATTTGTGGTAGCCTCGTTTGCCATTGCCCGCGTGTTTGGTCTTTCATTTGAAGTAGATCAGGTATTTGTGGCCGCTATCCTTACGGTGATTGGTTACTCTATTAACGATACGGTGATTATCTTCGACCGTATTCGCGAGTATTTGGGTTTTGGTGCAAACCACGAACGCACAAAATTGTTTAACGATGCCATCAACAGCACCTTAAGCCGAACGCTGATTACATCCGGTACTACGTTAGTAGTAGTAGTCGTGTTATTAATTTTTGGTGGTGAGGTGTTGCGCGGATTCTCATTTGCATTATTTGTAGGTATTGGAGT
>DPSB01000429.1 GCA_003537495.1 Cytophagales bacterium
GCCACATACCCCGATGTATTTCCTTGACCGGTAACAGAAGTTTTTGAACCCACATTCACAATCGCGCCTCGCCTTTCACGCAGATACTTTAAACAATAATGGGCCATGAAGTAATAATGACCCGCATTGTTGTTTAAGGATTCAATAAACTTTTCGGGTGTTCCATTCTCAAGACCGATGTTATCATTCACACCGGCATTATTTACCAGACCATCAATCGGCCCCAGCACTTCAACAATCTCATCTATTACTTGCTTGCAAGCTTCGGATGTTCTGAGATCGGCTGTAAAATAACTACCCTTTGTCGTGCGATCGGGTAATGTTTTGTTGGCTTGTGTGAGTTTATCTACTATAGCTACTTTGGCGCCTTCTTCGCTCAGCAGTTCAACAATTGCTTTTCCGATTCCGCGGGCGCCCCCGGTTACTACAATTACTTTATCTTTTAAATGAAGATCCATAGCTAAAGATTGTAAAATCTTATGGCATTTTCACCCATGATGGCCTGTTTTTCTGATTCGGTAAATGATTGAATATAATCCGTAATAAGTTGAAGTTGTTGTTCATAGCGTGCTGCTACCAAACATACCGGCCAGTCTGAACCGTACATCACGCGATTACTACCGAACACATCGAAGATTGTATCGAGATAGGGTTTAAAATCATCGGCCTGCCAGGCACCCCACTTTGCTTCAGTAACCATTCCTGAAAGTTTGCAATACACATTTTTATGCCGTGCAATGGCGGCAATATATTTTCGCCAATAAGTTATGTCGCTACCCACCTTCGGTTTTGCTATGTGATCGATAACTAGTTTTTGATCGGGCACTTGCTTTACAAACTCAAGCGTTTCCTCCAATTGAGGTTCTTTAATCAGAATATCGTACGTGAAGTTGTATTTGTGTAAAGCTTTAACTCCCTGAATAAATTTTGATTGCAGCATAAAGCCGGCACCTTCACCTTGAACTACATGCCGAAACCCTTTAACAACCGAGGATGACTGAAAAAACTCCAGTCTTGATTTCAGATTATCAGCTTGCAGATCAACCCAACCCACTACTCCTTTAATAAAATTGTTTTGTTGAGTTAGATCAATCAGAAATTGAGTTTCGGCCTCGGATTGATCGGCTTGCACCACCACGCAACCATCTATGCGATGTTGTTGCAATACCGGTTTAAGATCGGCAGGCAAAAAATTGCGCTGAATTATATGCATCGCATCGGTAATCCAACTATCGCGTTCGCGATTGTAAATCCAGAAGTGTTGATGCGAATCAATACGCATACGTTGCTATTGACCTCGTACTACTTGCCGTTGTTCGCCTAAACCTTCAATGCCTAATTCCACCACATCGCCTGGTTTTAAATATACAGGTGGATGAAATCCATGCCCTACGCCCGAAGGCGTTCCGGTTGAAATTACATCACCGGGTAATAGTGTCATAAACTGACTGATGTAACTTACCAGAAATGGAATTTCAAAAATCATATCATCGGTATTGTTATCCTGCATCATCTGGCCATTTACTTTCAACCACATGTGCAGATTATTGAAATCGGCAACTTCATCTTTGGTAACAAAATAAGGCCCGAGTGGAGCAAACGTATCGCAACCCTTACCTTTTGTCCACTGGCCGTTGCGCTCAAGCTGAAAGGCACGTTCACTGTAATCGTTGTGCAGGCAATAACCGGCTACATAATCCATTGCATCTTTTTCTTCTACGTAAGTGGCTTTTTTGCCAATGACAAATGCGAGTTCAATCTCGTAATCTGTTTTGGTGCTGTTTCGGGGAATCAACACGCCATCGTTGGGGCCGGTTAGCGCAGTTGTTGATTTAAAAAAGATTATAGGTTCACTCGGTAGCGGCATCTTCGATTCGAATGCATGTTTGGTATAATTGAGCCCTACACAAATCAATTTAGAAGGGCGCTGCAGACAAGGGCCAATGCGTGTGCCTTCACTTACCTGTGGTAATGCATTCAGGTTTGCGTTCACCCATTTCTCTAGTCGAGCCAGGCCATCTGTTTCTAAAAATGTTTCGCCATAGTCTTCGCCAAATCCAGAAGCATCCAGCATTTTGTTGTTAACCAAAACTCCGGGCTTTTCTTTGCCGGGTACACCAAATCGAAAAAGTTTCATAGTTATGTATTGAGCGTTAAAAATCCTCCATCAATAGGGTAGTCCGTACCGGTAATAAATGCAGCTTCATCCGAACAAAGATAAAGTGCAAGGTTTGCAATCTCATCGGGCGTTGCCATGCGGCCAATAGGTTGTGTCTTGGAAAGTTTCTCAAACATTTCCCGCTCCTTGCCGGGATAATTTGCTTTTATGAAGGCATCTACAAAAGGTGTATGTACGCGCCCGGGCGAAATGCTATTACAGCGAATGCCATCCTGCACATAATCTTTAGCAACTGAAATTGTCATGGAAGCTACTGCGCCCTTTGTCATGGAATAGGCAAAGCGATCGGCTATTCCTACAAATGCCGCTACCGATGCCAGATTAATGATAACTCCTTTTTTGTTTGACTTCATAAATGGAATTACCGCCTGCATGGTGTTATAAACTCCTTTTACATTTACCTGAAACAGTCTGTCAAAGTCAGTTTCAGTAGTGGTTTCCAGTTTGCCAATATGCGCAATGCCGGCACTGTTTACCAAAATGTCTATTTGCGCATATTGATTAACAATTTTCTGTGCTACTGCTTTAACTTCTGCCTGCGTGGCTACATTGCAAGTATGGGCTTGCGCCAGAAAATTTTGCGATTTTATTTCATCGGCCACTGCTTTAGCTGCCGATTCATTCATATCTAATACTTGTACCTGCGCGCCCTGTGCCGCAAGTTTGATAGCAATAGCTCGACCGATGCCACTTGCAGCTCCGGTAATTACAGCAACTTTACCTTGAAGATTAAACAACATGCTAAGAATTATTTGGCAGCTTCGGCCTTAAGATACTCAATCATTTTTTTGCTGTCGTAATTTCTAACACCAACTTCTTTTTGAATAACTCTACCATCTTTAGAGATGATGAATGTAGTAGGAATGCTGGGTACCTCTAAATTATCTGGCAGATAGCTAGAGCGTTGATAAACCGGAAATGTATAGCTGTTCTTCTCGATGTATTTTTCAATTTTGGGTTTGTCACTATCACGATCCCATGAAAGCATAACAAATACGATGCTATCCGACTTTACTTTCTCGTACAAACTTTGAATACCTGGCATTTCGGCCCGGCATGGGCCGCACCAGGTAGCCCACATGTTTAAAAACACAACCTTACCTTTAAATTGTTCGAATGAAATTTTGCTTCCATTTAAGTCTTTAATCGAAAAATTGTAATCAAAGTCAGGCTTTACGAGGTCAATAGTTTCTGGTGTTGCCTTAAAAAGCCCGGCCTCCATGGCTGCACGCTGGGTAAGTACCGATACGCTGCTTAGCAATCCCGTAGCCTGCAACACTATAATCAGCAGTATGGCTGAAACAACTGGTTTTAAATATCCTATCACAAGCTTCATTTTTTCTGGTTAATTTTTAGTTTGATCGGTATTCATTAAAAAATCTGGCTTGGTTCTTGAAACGATGCACTCCAAATCTGTTTAAAATTAATAACTTCGAATAATTTTTTAAAGATTAAAATGCAAACCCGAAGCGTACTTTCCTGTTTAGTCCTTATTCTGTTTACCAGCACAGGCTGGGCACAAAAAGTAAAATACAAAGATCTTATTGAGTTACTCAATTCCCGAAACTACGAAGTAGCCGAACCATTTCTAAAACGTTATCTAAAAGAAAATACCGATAACGTGAGTGCCTACCTGTATATGGCTATCGTTTATCAAGATAAAGCCCAGCGAAACGATATCCTAAAACAGCCTGATGTACTGATAGATAATATCGACTCCGCTATTTTCTTTTTTGAAAAGGTAGCACCGTTGATTACCGAGCGCGAGCTTAAACGTAACGATAATAACTACCAGATGTATTTGCGCAGGGATGTGCGCACAGCCGAGTTTGCCATAAAACTTTCGGATGTTACGTTGGACATTGAAACCAGGCTGAAAAACATTCGCGAACGCAAAGAGAAAGTCAAAAACCTGAATGAACACTTCCGGGCAGCTGAACAACAATATAAATCCACCCAACAGATTTACAGTAAAATCCAGAACCAGTTTGCCAGCGATAAGGAATTTTATTTGCGGATGGATGAACCGGTTACACAAGAAATAAAACGCCTGGGGTTAGTTTATGATAGTTCACAGACATCATTTAAAAACTATCGCAATGTGCTTGAAACTATGGGCAAGGTTCCCTACAATCAGGTAATCACACTAAGCGAGATAACAGACTTTAAAAAAGATGGTAATACAGAAGTTGATTTTCTAAAACACGACTTGCGCTTGTGGGATTACAGCAAATGGGCCAAGGCTACGATTGATGTTTACCAAAACGAAATTGTTCCGCTGCGCGATCATCTGGTTTCGTATGATATTGAGTTGAATAAGCTGACACAGAAGTTAAAAACAGATTCAGTCTCAGTAAAGAGTGATCTTACCAAGTTGTTGGATAAAATTTTGTTCAAACAACTTACCCGTTTTGATTCTGATCCACTTCCAACAGGTGTATTTAATATGAAAGCTGCTGAATTGGAATATCAATCGGATTGGGTATCGAACAAAATTAAGCGCGATACCGCTGGCTTGGTAACCCAACTTGAAATTCTGAAAGAAGAAGCTAAAGACGTTACCAAATTGGATAGTATCTCAGCGCGGTTGTTGGCGCGTGATTTTGATAAAGATACCAAAGACTACAATCACTTTATTACCAAAGCATACGGTACTGAAACTGTGCTTAAAAATTATATCAAATCCACACATGAATTAGCACAACGCGATAAAGCAGCGCGACTAAAACAAATTGAGCAACTTGAAAAATCGTTGCGCTGGCTGGTACATGGCACTGATTCTATTCCGTTGTTTACGGAAGAATCTCCGAGCCAATTTAAACCATTGGCTATTGTGCCCAACAAGTTCACATTTGGCTTAAAGTATGTGGATTCGCTTGCCACCGGCTATCTTTATAACATCACACCTAAACACATACCTAGTGTGGCGGTATCATTTCCGGTGGCTGCAAACCATTACAAGAAACGTTATCTGCCAGTAATAAAAGCGCTGTGTTCCCATCCGCAACCTGATGTTTACCTGGCATTGGTGTACAGCGAAACCATGACAAAAGATGGTTACCCGGCAAC
>DPSB01000086.1 GCA_003537495.1 Cytophagales bacterium
CATCATTTACATACGTGATGTCACCCCGTATATCAGCGCGCGAAACAATTGCAAGACTATTAATGATTTTTGTCTGTGCTTCTGTTTCATTCATCAGCATCTGCATCTTGTCCTGAATGGAATGGCTTTCGACCAGAAGTGTGTTTACTTCAGCTTCGCGTGCCTTCTTATCATTTATTACAAAACGTTGTGCAATGTATTCTTTCGGCTTGCCATCGGCACCCAGCACCGGGGCAATGATGGCATCTACCCAATAGAAACTTCCATCTTTTGCTTTGTTCTTAATCTCACCACGCCAAACCCGGCCACTGCTGATTGTCTTCCACAAATCAATAAAAATAGTATCCTCCTGGTCGCCCGATTTCAAAAACCTATGATTCTTACCCATTACTTCCTCACGGGTATACTTCGACCATTTTACAAACTCATCATTTACATACGTTATGTCGCCCTTTATATCGGCTCGCGAAACAATTGCCAGACTGTTGATAATTTTAGTCTGCGCTTCTGTTTCTAATTGTATTTTCAAAATCTCTTCGCGGCTTGCAAAGAGCTGGTCCATATTTTTCCGCAGTTCTACTTCTTGTTCTTTTAACTGAAGTTCTTTCTCCTGGCTTTCGGAAAGTAACATACGGGTGCGCTCGTTTATGCGCATGTTGAAATAAGCCGAAGCAATAGCCTCCCCTATTTTTTTTACAAACTCTATTTCGTGAGGTTGCAATTGTTTTAAGAAGGCCAACTCCACCACACCCATAGGTTCTGTATCCAGCAACAAGGGCATTACCAACACCGACACAGGAGCCGATTTGCCCAAGCCCGATGAAATTGTAAGGTAGCCTCGCGGAATTTTTTCAAGGTAGATTTCCTTGCGGGTTATCATAACCTCGCCTGTTAATCCTTCGCCTAAATCAAACTTACGAACATCTTTTATTTTTTTTTCTGCCGCGTAATGGCTTACGGATTGCAAAAACGATTTGCCATCCTCTTCTAACAAAACCGACAATATACCTTGCGTTGCACCTACATATCGTACTAGTTGCGATAGCACTTCATTCATCAGCATGGGTAGCGACTCTTGTTGCCGCTTACGCAAAATTTCTGCAAACCTGGCTAACCCTTCGTTCAACCAATTGCGTTGTTGCTCCTGTGTAAGCAATGCAGCCATTTGGTTACGTAACAACAACAAGGATTCTCCCAGCGGATGCTTAGCTAGTAAGCTGGTGTAGGTGGCTGCCAGGTTACCACTTTTTATTTCCTGCACAAATGCCGATGCACGATCGAGTTCTTCGCGAAGAATTTTGTTTTCCTTCTCTGAAGATTTATCCGCAACAGGTGTTTTCGTGTTTGCTTTGGGCTTGGCTTTCATATTGGGAGTCTAAGTGTATTGATTACCACCCATGTCGTAATTACCCTCTTCAAGTGCACGACTCATGCTTCGAACAATCCGATCAAGGTCGTCTATCTCTCCCTTCAGCATGTTCAACAGTACATCCATGGTAAACTCTTCGTCATTCATTCTTGCCAACTCTAACAAACCTAACACCCGAGCTATTGGAGCCCGTAACTGATGCGCATTGAAATTTGCGTACTCAATTAGTTTTTTATTCTGAATTTCAATTTTGCGTGTACGCTCTTCAACAATTTTTTCAAGATTGATGTTCAGGTTCCTGATTTCACTATTCTGTCTTTTAATTTCATCATGCTGAGTAAGTATCTCCTTTGTACGTTCCTGAACTTTACGTTCAAGGTTTTCATTCAATTGAGTTAGTATCTCGTTTTGTTCTTCCAGCGTTTTATCTTGTTGGTACGAACGCAACGCCTCACGAATAGTAAGGGTAAGGTCTGTTTCATCCCATGGTTTTGAGATGTACCTGAAAAGAGAAGACTGATTAATTATGTTGCCTACATCTGTTGCGTCTGCCTGGCCGGTAAGTAACACATTTAGTGTTTTAGGATTTTTCTTAAACATGTCCATAATCACCTTATCGCCTCTCATGCCGGGCATAATCTGATCGCAGATCATTACGGGCACTTCCATATTTTGTGTTTCGAGATCTTGAATTAAAGCGAGTGCTTCTTCTCCACTTTCTGCTACTTCTATTTGCAGGTCGTCACCAAAATTTGAACGTAGTTGTTGCCTTATGGAAGACAAAACCATTTTCTCGTCATCAACACACAATATCACATACTTGCCCGTCATGCCTTTTCGTCTAACAAGGTAAGCCCTTGGCGTATGGTGCTCACTAACTCTTCACTTTCCCAGGGTTTACGAAGATACTTAAACAAATTTGCTTCTTTATAAGCCTTAGCTATTGACTCATCGTCCACATAACCGCTTAACATTATTTTTACGATGCCCGGAAATCGCTGATGTACTTTTATCAGAAACTCATCGCCTTTCATACCCGGCATGAGCCAATCGGTAAGAATTACAATTACCTTCACCCCGGAATCAGTTAGTTCTTCCATCAACGCTAGCCCATCTTCCGCGTTCTCAGCTAACTCTAAACCATATTGATAACCCAGTTCCCTACGCAATTGCATCCGAAGGCTATCCAGAATAATCTTTTCATCATCAATACACAAAATCACCTTTTCCATAATGCTCTATTTAAGATTTCGCTTTAAAAAAATTTTAAATGTAGTGCCTGCCCCAACCGCTGTTTCAAATTCAATTTTACCCTGATGCTTAGTAATTATTTTTGAAATAATTTCCAGCCCTAACCCGCTTCCCTCGCCCACAGGCTTGGTAGTAAAAAAAGGGCTAAAAATTTTATGCTTAATCTCGTCTGGAATACCCGTACCATTATCGGTTATATTAACCTGAACCCAGTCCAGGTCTGAATCGATTATTTCCAAGGTAAGCTTGCCTTTATTTTGCATTGCATACAGGCTGTTATGAATCAGATTTGTCCAAACCTGAACTAACTCATCGCCATTGCCATTTAGTTGCACCGTGTGCGGAGGGTATTTTTTTTCAACTTCAATACCTTGTTTAATCTGATTATTATAAAGTATTAAAACCGTTTCGATGTTATCTACCAAATCTACCTCCGTAATACCATCGGCTTGATTCATGCGCGAATAAGATTTTAAAGCAAAAATGATCTTATCTGCCTTGTCAGAAGCTAATTTAATATGATCAGCATTTTTTTCATGCATGATAATACTATGGGCTGTTTTGAAAATAAACTCTGATTTATCGTGCTGAAATAAAGGTAAAAACCTCATGATGTTTTCAGAAACATTCATCTCTGTCAGATAATCTGCTATTGATACAGATATTCTTAGATTATTCTCTTCAAACCAACTTAGATACCTGTTTCGCAAATCGCGTTCTTCTCTTGACGTAAGAAACTCTTTATTTACGGATGCCAAGAGGCGTAAAAACAAAACAAGTTCGCGTGCTTTGAGCACACGCATAATACGAGTAAAGTCACGAAAAATTCCATCATACGATTTAATCATTGAGCCTATGCTTGCCTTGATTACGCCTAATGGTGTATTTACTTCATGTGCTACACCGGCCACCAACTGGCCTAGTGCAGCCAATTTTTCTGATTGAATTAATTTGCGTTGGGCCGCCACTGTTTCTTCTATAGATTTTTGCAGGGCTTCATTTTTTTGAACAAGCTCTTTTGTTCGGTCATGCACTTTCTCTTCAAGCTCTTGATTTAATGCCTTAAGTGTTTCATTCTGGTCGGCTATCAGCTTTTCGCGCCAATACACATTTATAGCCTCGCGTACGGTAATACCCAAATCGTCTTCTTGCCAGGGTTTACTAATGTAACGATAAAGATTGGCACCATTTATGGCATTGCCCACAGACTCTACACTGGCATAACCTGTTAATAGAATCTTCATTGTTTTTGGTGAGTGTACGTGCGTGAGCTTGAGGAATTCATCACCTTTTAGTCCGGGCATCAATTGATCGGATACTATCACCTCTACATCACGGCCCTCATCCAGCAAATCATTCAACAAAGCAATTCCCTCCTCGCCACTGTTTGCAGTTTCGATAGTAAGGTTGTTGTTAAAATATCTGCGTAATTGATTACTTAATGCCGATAGTATTATGGGCTCATCATCTACACATAATATAAGTGGTTTCGGAGAGGTCATTCCGTTAAAGATAAGAACTATGCTTTTCTATAAAAGTCTAAATCAGGTTATTTATAACACTGAAAAACTTACACGGTTCTTACATTTGATTCTGGATAAGTGAAGAAGGCTTCCAGTTTACAAGCCGGATAGAATCTTCCTTGCGGTTCACACTATAAATTGGGGTAAATTGATGAGTCTGGCGAATTCATGACTTGCTATTATGCAACCAAAGTAGAAAAAACTTTGCGGCAATATTTAAATTCAGCAGTCGCAAATTTACACGCATCTCATACCAAAGCCGGGAATTCAAGGCTTGGCGTTCTGATTCTGTTTCATTTAACTGAACAATCTTTTCACAAACACGAAGTGTCGTTAAAGAATGAGTTGAACGAAGCCTGAACTGACGGTTGGACAATGAACCAGCTACCTTTCTTTTCTTCACCAAGACCAATGGCGTATAAACATAATGATACTTGCGCGATGATCGGATCCAGAAATCAAAATCTTCGTAGGCAAGCGTTTCATCATAACCACCTAACTCTTTAAACACCGCATGCGTAAACATCATGGTGGGCGAACAAATAAAAAAACGTTCAATCAAGGCTTTGTAGATGTCGCCCGATGGAATGGTGTGATGCGGAAACCGATCGGAATGCAAACTGATTTTATTACCCGCTTCATCAACATGCTCCGCATCCGAAAAAGTTATACCTGCGAGTGGGTTTGTTTCAAGAGATTGAACGCCTGTTGAAACCCGCTGTGGCAGCAGCACATCATCAGCTGAGAGATCGATTAAATATTTGCCTTTTGCTAAGGCAGCAGCTTTGTTAAACGTTTTACAATACCCAATATTAGTACCGTTTAGTAGCATAACCGTTTCCGGATGCGCAGCTATCCATTGCTTAATAACTTTTGAACTGCCATCAGTACTACCATCGTCAATCACAATCAACTCGATGGGTTGATAGGTTTGAGCAACAACTGAATCCAAGGCCTCGGTTACAAACCGTGCCTGATTGTAGCAAACACAAATTATAGTTACTAGTGGGTTAGTCATACATTTTGCTGAACGTAAACTTAGAACCCGTTACGGCACCCACGCTTTCTTTAAAGTGCAATAATGATTTATTGACTTTATCGTGTACCATAGAAGTGCCCAAATCAATCAACTTAATTTTTTCGTTGGCGGCATATTTGTAAATACATTCCAGCAAATGCACCACCGGACTAACTTTGTTATACGTAGCTGCGTGTGCATAATAAAAGGTGTACCAGATGCTATCGCTTACGCGGATAACGATAGCAGCAGCGGCTATATCGGTAGCCGTTGCAAGTTTAAAGAAGATAAACTGCTTCGGAAGTGTTGAAATTGTTTTTCGCATTTCCTTCCACGAAAGTGAAAGTGTTTGCTGGCGCTCATGTCTGCATGATAAAATAAAATCATAAATAGTTTTAAACTCAGTGGGCTTACACATGCTGAATGAAAACATCTTTTCTGCTTTTCTTGCTTTCTGGCGTTCAGAAATTTTCATGCGAACATTCAAACCCGATTTATCTACAGGTATGATGCTGCATACTTCTTCGCTAACCTTAAATTGTAGTTTATCAACCAATACGTTGTACAATTGTATGGCTTGCTTTGGTTGATATAGAACGGGCCAACTTTTAATAACCAGTTGTTTAATTTTCTTTTGTGCGAGGCCTGCTTCCACAAACTGAACAAACTTTAAGAGCTTGGCATTGCTTACACGCGAATAAATTTCGAACGAACCAAAAGGTGCCCGCACCGGACTTAAGGCTGTGCTTTGTTTTATGTTTACACTTATTCGGGCAATCACCGTATGTCTGGGGCCCGTTAGTTCAAATATAACCCAGCCTTTTTTTGCTTGTAATTGCAGGTGCCGAGAACTATTGTACACATACAAAGCTTCTTCAGAAAAATTTACAGCCATTCGCTGCCTCGAACTCCCCGCCATCAGGCCTT
>DPSB01000257.1:0-2119 GCA_003537495.1 Cytophagales bacterium
AATCAAGGTGGCGATGTTGCTATGGGTACTAACGCTGCCGATGCAGGTGATACCTGGAATGCCAGCGCAGTTTTTAACAACACCGGTGGGAATAGAATTAGAATAGGCGAAGATAACGCAGGCAATGTGTTTCAGGCCAATGCTACCTTCAACAACACCAGCGCAACCGATATTCAAAGCAGAATCCAAATCAGTCGCTTCGGAACCGCCAGTGTTACATTTAATGGAACAACCACATTTACCAACAATGCTCCGGGCGGAGATATTCATATTAGTTATGAAGCCGGATCTTCCACTACATTCAACGGCCCGCTGATTATAAATTCAAATGCAGGTGTAACCAACGTTGAAAACTGGATTGGGAATGTAGGTGATGTTACCTTAAACGGAAGTGTTACCATTAGCAGTTCAGATAGAGTTGCTATTAGTCAAGGTTCAGGATTAGCTACCATGTCGGCTGGTAATACTATTAACATTGGTGGCGGTGGCTTTACTGGCTCCGAACTTGCCATTCGTAATTTTACACAAGCTGGTTCAACCGCCATGAATCTTACGCTAACCGGAGCCACTTCCTTATTGCGAGTAGCTAACTCCACTCTTGGTGGTAATGTAACATTCAGCGCACCACAATTCATCTTAACTTCAAGTGTATTTAATGGAACAGCTTCTATCACAAAGACTGGTGCTAGCGATAACTCCAGCTCAGGTAATACTTTTAATGGCGTAACTACAATTACACATAATGGTTCATCAGAAATATATTTTGGAAACGGAGCTGCTGATACCTTTAATGCTGCAACAACTTTTAACAACACAGGAAGTTTCAGAATCCGGATTGCGTGGAATCATAATGGTGCGACCACCACATTCGCCAATAATCTTACCCTTAACTCAAATAAGACTGGTGGAACAGATCAGTGGTCCTTTTTAGTTGGCGAGAATACGAACTCTAACGTATCAATTGGTGGTGACTTGATAATCAATTGTGCCGGTGCGCTTCGCAGCGATCATCGTTTCTTAAATGGTGCCGGCACAACCTTAACTCTTGGCGGAAACCTTATCATCAATAACACCAATTCAGATCCCAATACCATTATCACCATGGGTGTAAATGGTACAACAACTTACAACGGTAATATTACACTCACCAATACGGGTGGATCAAATGGAGTAACTTTCAATAGTGGAGCATCTGCATCTGCTACACAAGCTGCTGGTGGCTCATTCACCATTCCCGGAGGATTTACTTCAGGAAACTTAAACATTCAACGATTTACACAAGCTGGCGCATCTCCAATAAATCTTAATTTGGGCGGCACTACCACACTTTTAAGAGTTGGTCCCAATACAACTTTCGGTGGCAATGCCGACTTACGTGCCCCTCAACTTTACCTGGATGGTGTAAGCATTGCGGGGACAGCTTATCTGGAGAAAAATGGAACCATTAACAACAGTGGTCAAGGTAATAACACGTTTGGCTCAACTACAACTATTGTAAATAATGGAAGTGGGGTTTTGCGAACAAATGGAAATAACACTTTTAATGGTGCCACTTCAATTACCAATAACAGTGATGGTGATGTACTGCTTGAATTAGCTACCGGCAATACCTATAATGGCAGTCTTACGCTCCTTAATGCCGGTACTTCCAACATTCGCATGGCTTATGCCGGCACGAATACCTTTAACGGAAATATTATTGTAAACAGTACAAACGGCAATGGAATAACATTTTGTGAAAGTGGGGCTGCTACCGCCACACTTTCTGCCGGAAACACTATTTCAATTGGGGCTTCTGGTTTTTCAAGTGGAACGCTTTCACTACCTCGGTTTACACAATTGGGAGCAACACCTCAAACGCTTACCGCTTTTTCAGGTACTACAACCTTAGCGGTTGGTCCTAATTCAGCTTTTGGAGGCAACGTTACGTTTACGGCTCCACGTCTATTACTCAATGGTTGCACTTATAGTGGAACCGCTACTCTTGAAAAAAATGGAGCCAGTGATGATGCCGGTGCGGGTGGTAACATTTTTAATGGCGTTACAACTATTACAAACTCCGGCAGTGGCTACCTACTAACCGGAAATAACAACCGCGATGAGTTTAATGCTGCTACCA
>DPSB01000257.1:2406-3112 GCA_003537495.1 Cytophagales bacterium
CCTACCACATTTAACAATACCGGTAGTTACAGAATTTATTTTGCTCACAATCACAATGGTCAGGTAACTACGTTTGGTTCTGATCTTACTATCAATAGTAATAAATCTGGTGGCACTGATGCCTGGTCGTACCTGATTGGCGAGGGAGCAAACATCGGGTTATCCGTTACGGGTACTTTCACCGTTAACTGCGCAGGTTCTATTCAAAGTAATAATCGCTTATTATTAGGTAACGGTTCATCTGCAAATTTTCAAGGGCCGGTTAATATTAACCTTACCAATACTGCAGCCGGTACTGTTATCCAAATGGGTGAGAATGGAACTACAACCTATAATGGAAATATTAATGTTGTTAATTCCGGAGGAGCATCGGGTGTAACATTCAATGGCCAAACTCCAGCCAGTTCAACTCTTAATGGAGTTATAACAGCAGGAACATTTTCGAGTGGCTCGTTGAATCTATATCGCTTTACGCAAATTGGCGCCTTGACAGAAAATATTACGCTAACAGGATCTTCCATTATGCGTGTAGGACCAAACTCATCTTTTGATGGCAGTGTAAATTTTGTAGCACCCCGTTTACTCCTGCATGGTGCCACTTACAATGGAAGTGCCTCGTTTGAAAAATCCGGTGCCGTAGATGATACCAGCAACGGTGGAAATATTTTTAATGGATCAACCACATTACTCAATTCAAACAGTGGTG
>DPSB01000253.1:0-1634 GCA_003537495.1 Cytophagales bacterium
TGCTACGCTCTTAGTGGCGCAACCTTGTGTTCGTTTTTATTCAAAATATTGCTACTTTCGGTATGACCGTAACGGGCGACAGTGGTCCTAATTCCCCAACTGGCGTCAAGCAGGTCTCGTTGTGCGTCATGCTAAAATAACTCCCTACAAATTTGAAAAGTTTAGACAAAAACACTAAAAATTTGCTTGCAAAAGAAGCAGCCCTAAGTAGTATGAATTTAGGCGTTGGTTTGACGTTCATTCGCAGGTACGACTTCACAAGATTGGGTTTTATCTATCAGTCTTTTTTTTCACTCAGTGTCGGACTTGAAAGGATCATGAAACTCATACTCTTGTACGAGTATATCTATGTTCACAATTCCTATCCGGACTTCAAATATTTAAAATCCAAAGGTCACAGACTGACCGACCTTTTGACAGAAGTCAGGAAACTCGTCGACAAATATTCTTGCAGAAAATATTTTGACTATTTAGATGCAGACCCTATTTTCAACGTAATAATTCAAAACCTGTCAGACTTTGCAACCGAAAACAGATACTTCCATTTGAACGAATTATCTGGTAATAATCAAACACAAGACCCAGTAAGCCGCTGGGACAAAGAAGTTAATTCTTTAATCGTACAGCGACACTTTAAACCCAATCTTCCAAAAAACATTGCATTACAGGAGATTGCAAAAATCATGACTGACTTTACCGTAGTTAGACATCATGACGAGAATGACAGTGAAATAAACGATTATTCAGAACTAACAAAAGCTTCAATTCAGATTGACACGAAACAGAAATATGGAATGTTTTATGTGTTCTGTATTATAAAAGCCCTTTGTCATTTGCAAGACTCTCAAAACCACATTTCAAGAACTGACATTCATCTTGAGGAATTTTTCATGGTTTTTAGGGCTGATTACAATTACGCAAAGAGAATAAAGACTTGGAACCCTCATCCACCATATAAATTCTGACAAAAAGCACGAACGCACAACAACGGCTTAAAAAAATTGGGGCCGACACGTTGACATTCAGCCACTTAGGTTCTATTAGCATCAGTTAATGGGCGACTGGAAATCCTAACCAGGTTGCGCCATTAGGCTACGCAAGTAGTGGCGCAACCAGCAGTACGTTTTAGTGTACTTTTCGTTATTTTAGTGCGACGTTCGGTTTGGCGAAAATGGTTTTCCAACCCCAACTTCTTTAAGCCGTGGCCGTTAAGCACAACCGCGGGTGAAGTGTTTTTCAAGTCGGCCAGAAAGTTTTGTAATGGTTGATTCAAGTAATTGTTGAGTAGTAAGTAAAGAAGAGTTTACAATTTTGAGTGTTTCTGGCCTTACAGTTGAGGTGCAAATTCTACAGATAGGTTCTAAAAGTCATCGTGCTCATTTATGCGGCAGTGCTTAACAACGCATAGGCGCAATTAGGGCGCGACAACTTAATAATTGGCATTATCACGCAATTGAGCTTCGGTAAATGTGCGACGGAATTTCTAATCCGGTTGTGCCAATTTGCTACGCCCCGACGTTCGCTACGCTCAGTCGGGGTCTAGGACTCTTAGTGCCACAAGCTTGTTTACGTTCTTATTCAAAAATTGGTTAATTTAGGGCATGACGGGCCTGGCTGACAGTTGCTAAATCCCC
>DPSB01000253.1:1895-2503 GCA_003537495.1 Cytophagales bacterium
CCGCATAGCCGGTCGCGTTGTGGGAAATGCCAAATTGAGCCTTTATTTATTTGTAAATTGCAATTATGAATGACAAAACATTGTATGTAATTGCAGGATGTAATGGAGCGGGGAAGACAACGGCTTCTTTTACCATTCTTCCAGAAATATTGGACTGCAGGGAGTTTGTAAATGCTGACGAAATTGCTAGGGGGCTTTCACCTTTTCAACCAGAGAAGGTGTCTTTTGAAGCTGGACGTATTATGTTGCATAGGATTGATGAATTGATGGCTGTCGGAGAGAATTTTGCATTCGAGACAACTTTATCTACGAAGAGTTACAAAGAGCGAATAGTATCAGCAAAAGCCCTTGGATATAATGTTACACTCTTATTTTTCTGGCTTAGAAATGTGGAATTAGCTAAAGAGCGCGTTAAAACAAGGGTAAAAGAAGGCGGACATGACGTCGAAGAAGTAGTTATAGAAAGAAGGTATATACGAGGAATAGTAAATTTATTTGATTTATTTTTACCTTTGGTTGATGATGCGATGATTTTTGATAACTCAGAAGGGCTGCCATTGCTGATAGCTGAGAAGAATCAAAATGAAGCGTTATCAATCTTAAAACAA
>DPSB01000253.1:2733-2952 GCA_003537495.1 Cytophagales bacterium
CTTAAAACAAGATTTGTTTATTAAACTTCGGGAGCAATATGAAAGCGCAAAGTAAGCTTGAAAGGCGGAATAAGATACTTATGGGTCTCGAAAGTTCCTATAAAAAGATGTTGGAGTTTAAGAAGCAGAAAAAAAGTGAAGTAGTAATTCTGCGCGAGGGAAAAATTGTAAGACTAAAGCCATAGTAAGGCACTTCCCACAACATCGGCTTAAAAAAAT
>DPSB01000253.1:3248-7079 GCA_003537495.1 Cytophagales bacterium
GCTTAAAAAAATTGGGGCCGACGTGTTGAAATTCAGCTACTTAGGTTCTAAGAACATCAATTAATGAGCGACAGGAAATCCTAACCAGGTTGCGCCATTAGGCTACGCAAGTAGTGGCGCAACCTGCAGTTCGTTTTAGTTTACTTTTCGTTATTTTAGTGCGACGTTCGGTTTAACGAAAACGGTTCTCAAACCCCAACTTCTTTAAGCCGTGGCCGTTGGCTGAAATTGTATCTTAAAAATCATGAAAAGTAGAATTAAAGTGGATTGGACATTAATATTATCGATAATAGGTGGTGTTTTAGTAATCTTATCTGCAATAGCTAATTCGATAAAGGAAAGAAAAGACAAAAAAGAAATGAAATTTAAGGATGAGAGAATATCATCGCTACTAGAACAAAATGCAAATTCGATTCAAATAGCTGGAGATAAGATTAAGGAAGTAAGTCATTTGCAAAATAAGGTAACTGAATTGCAAAATGAATTAATTAATACTTCAAAAGAAATATTGCAAGAGAATAAGAATATTTCTGATAATGTAACAGGTGGTTCATCTAGACCAGTTTTTGCAATTGCTTTTTTACCTTACAAGAAGGAAAGAATGTTTGATAATAAATTTTCAATCGTACATTTTGATGTTGTAAATAAGGGAAAGTATCCAATACGGTCTTTGAAGATAAAAGTGTTCGATAATCAAAGTAATATTTTAGATATTAATCCCCTCAACTCTGAGGTCAGTTCTCTTGTTATTGATGAAACTGAATTTAATCGTGACTTTTATGAAACTACAGAGATAGAAACCTTGCCTCAAATGAATTATTACAAGGAATTTTATAAGGGACGTTTTTTGAAAAAGCTTAAGAACTTTACTTATATATTTTATGTTTATTGGATGAATGATCAATTTCAACTTAATATTGAAGGACATTATGACGAAGCGAAGGAAAAGTTTTTTGTTAATAAGATCTCAGTTTATCCTGAACCAATAAATTTTAACCCTTTAGAATACGTCGAGGTGCTTCCAGAAAATGTTGGTGAGCCTTTAAAGAAGTATTGCAATCCAGTTGCAGGAGAATCGCAAAAAATGAGGTAAAACAACTTCAGCCAACAACGGTTTGCCGCAATTGGGGCGCGACATTGTAATTTGAACATCATAAAGCTACTCAGCTTCAGTTAATTGGCTTGACTTTTTCTCATCCGCTTGTGGCATGTTGCTACGCTCTTAGTGCCCCAAGCTTGTTCACGTTCTTATTCAAAAATTTGGTATTTTAGGGCATGACGGCCCAGGCTGACGGTTGCTAATGCCCCAACTGCCGGCAAGCCGGGGCCGTTGGCTGTAACATTATAACCAAACATTCTAGAACCGTTCAAAATGCTATAATTCCGTTTAGCAAATTCAACATAGTACTATACATAACAAGGTATTAGTTTTAACAAAATTTAAAACTATGCGACACTTTACAATTCTTTTAATTTGCTTTTTTTTAATCACAAATCTTTTTAGTCAATCAAAGACAGAAGAGTTAAACGAACTTTTACAAACTTATAACATGCTCAACACTTTTAATGGAAGTGCTATGGTGATTTATAAAGGAGAAGTGTTACTAAATACAGGATATGGTATAAAAAACGTACAAGATAAAAGCAAAGCCTACAGTACAACAATTTATCAATTAGGTTCTGTAACCAAACAGTTTACTGCAACTGTAATATTGAAATTAGAAAAACAAAAGAAATTAAATATCAATGATCCAATTTCCAAGTATATACCAGAAATACTTGACTCAAATAAAATTTCAATTTATCATCTTTTAACGCATACTTCTGGGATATACAACTATACAGACGACGGCGACTTTATGCAAAACAAGTTGGAGAAACCAATAAGCAAAGCCGAAATTATTAAAATTATTAATTCTCATCCTGTAGAATTCAAAGCAGGTACCAAAATGAAATATTCTAATTCGGGTTATATGCTCTTAGGCTACATTATTGAAGCTGTTACTGGTAAAAAATACGAAGATGTGGTAAGAGAAATGATATTTACACCTCTTAAAATGCAAAATTCAGGTTTTGATTTTGCACATTTAGTTAATAACCAAAAAGCTACAGGTTATGATTACATAAGAGATGGAATTGGAAAAAAAACTGTTATGGTTGATTCTACTGTTTCATTTGCAGGTGGTGCAATTTATTCAAATACTGAAGACCTTTTAAAGTGGCATAGTGCACTTTTAAATAAAAATTTTATTTCTGAATCAATAAAAGAAAAACTTTTCACACCTTACTTGAATGATTTTGGAATGGGTTGGGTAATTGATAAATTTTTTGAGAAAAAGGGAGTATTTCATAATGGCTCTATACCAGGTTTTACATCTAATATTTATAGAATAGTAGATGATAATACTTGTATTATCCTATTGAATAATATTGCGAACCGAAATATTGATACTATAACTAAAAATTTGTTGTGTGTCTTATACGACAAACCGTATCATAAACCTCAAGTAAAGACAGAAATTGCATTCACAGACAAGGATGTTCAAAAATATGTTGGTGAATATCAATTTGAAGGAAATTTTAGAATGAAAATTTCCTCTCAAAATAATAGACTATTTGCACAACGCATAGGAGAAGATGAACCTTTTGAAATGTTTTTGTATAAAAAGGATTCTTTTTTCTTGAAAGCCTTTGAGGCAGATTTATTATTTACGGTAAATGATAAAGATAAAATTGAAAAACTTTGCTTGATACAAAGTAAGAGAACTATGTGTGCCAATAAAGCCGACTAATTAATGAGAGAAATGCTACAGCCAACAACGGTTATGCGCAATTGGGGCGGACGTTGGGAACTTCAGCATCTGAAATCTACTCAACTTCAGTAAATTGGCTGGACAAATTCTAATCCGCTTGTGGCAATTTGCTACGCTCTTAGTGCCACAAGCTTGTTTGCGTTCTTATTCAAAAATTAATTAATTTAGGGCATGACGGGCCGGGCTGACAGTTGCTAAATCCCCAACTGCCGCATAGCCGGCGCCGTTGGCAGTAATGGCAAGTGCGATTTCGATAAAAATGTTACCTTTAAATAATGAAGTTATCTAGTGAAGAAATAAAGGCAATCCGGGAATATTTTAAGGACAAGCCTGTCCTTAAGGCATTTCTGTTTGGCTCATTTTCAAGAGGAGAAGCTTTGAGTGATAGCGATGTTGATATTTTAGTTGAACTTGATTATTCCAAGCATATTGGATTAGGTTTTGTCAATATGAAATTAGATTTGGAGGAGAAGCTTCATAAAAAGGTTGACTTAATTTCAAGTAACGCTATTTCTAAACATATTCTTCCATTTATCAATACAGATAAAAAATTGATTTATGAAAGGTAAAATTGGAGATAGGCAAAGGCTTATTCATATATTAGAATCCATTTCCGAAATTGAACAATATACATCAAAAGCTAAGTTTACTACATTTCTGGAAAATTCTATGATGAGATTTGCGTGCGTAAAGCAAATGGAAATCATTGGGGAAGCAGCGAATTATATTACGGAAGAAACCAAAAGTAAGTTTACTGAAATTCAGTGGCGTCAAATTATTGGACTTCGTCATATTCTTGTTCATGAATATTTCGGTATTGATAATAATTTGATTTGGCAAATAATAGCTGACGACATTCCAAAACTAAAAGTAAGCATTCAGAAAGTACTTGAATCACTGGATAACAATTAGCCACTACTGCCAACATCGGCTTAAAAAAATTGGGGCCGACACGTTGAACTTCAGCCACTTAGGTTCTTAAAACATTGGTTAATGGGCGACAGGAAATCCTAACCAG
>DPSB01000253.1:7393-8363 GCA_003537495.1 Cytophagales bacterium
TTGCGCCATTAGGCTACGCATGTAGTGGCGCAACCTGCAGTACGTTTTAGTGTACTTTTCGTTATTTTAGTGCGACGTTCGGTTTAGCGAAAATGGTTCTCAAACCCCAACTTCTTTAAGCCGGCGCCGTTAGCTGATACTGCAAAACCCCCATTATTTAGAATTAACTTTGAATATATACAAAAAGTATATACCTTTGTTAAAAGTGTTTTTGTATGAAAAATCTTTCATTAAAAATGGATGACTCAATTTTTTCTGAAACTGAGAAAATTGTCACTAGAATCAAAAAGAATAGAAATCGCTATATTAATGAAGCGGTTGATTTTTATAATATTTTGCAAAAGAGAAAAATACTTGCCAATCAGCTGCAGAAGGAATCAAAGCTTGTCCAGGAGGAATCTATGAAGGTTTTAGCTGAATTTGAAAAGCTTCAAGATGAAAATTAGACAATTTGAAATCTGGATTGCAGACTTAAATCCAAGGTTCGGAACAGAAACGGGAAAAACACGGCCAGTTGTTGTAGTACAGACTGACTATTTGAATAAGGTTCATCCATCAACTATTATATGTCCAATTACGACCAATGTTAAGCTGGAATCTGAGATTTTGCGTGTTCATTTGAAAAAAGGTATGGCTCGCCTTAAAGAGGATTGCGATGTCATGATCGATCAAATACGTGCAATTGATAATAAAAGATTTATTAAAAGAGTAGGAGAGTTGTCACCTGAAGTAGGCGAACAGATTAAGAATAATATCGGAACTCTGCTTGACATGTAGTTACTGCAGCATCAGCTAACATCAACTTGAACGCAATTGGGGCGAAATCGGTTCACCGTGTACATTTTTATCCTAAAAAGCTTCGGTAAAGGGCGACAGAAAGTCCTAATCCGGTTGCGCCATTAGGCTACGCATGCAGTGGCGCAACCTGCTATTCGTTTTAGGTGAAATTTCGTTAACTTAGGGCGACGTC
>DPSB01000523.1 GCA_003537495.1 Cytophagales bacterium
CGCTGTTTCACCGCGCGGTCGCTGATGCCAATCAACACAATGCCGGCATTGGGGAAAACCGTTTTTATACGGTTAACCACTTTTACCATGCGGGTTTCGTACCAGGTGTAATCAGTAGAGTCGGTTTCGGTTACTACATTCAATCCATATTGCAACAATATCAAGTTGTAATTCAGGTAGTGATCAAATTGTTTCAGGCTGGTGGTATCTAATCCATAAAGACCGATGCCTGAATTTCCGCGCATAGCCAGGTTATCCACATATACACCAGTTTCCGCATCGAAGTTAAGGCCGTAAGCAATTACACTATCCGGATTTGGAAAAGAGAGTTTGATTACCGCGGCTTGGTCTGCTTGTAGCGTTACCTGATTTGCTAACTGCGATGCAGGTAAAGTATCATTAACAGAAATCGTATCGTTCACTACATAATGAAGTGGTGTTTCGTTTTCGCTTTTGTAGAATAAACTGATGCGATCAAATTTTTTATTCGCTGGTCTACGGGGTGGCTTAAACTCGGCTTCGTTTTCAGGCAATGGAATAAAGGCATGCCCTGAAATGCCCAATGTTACTTGCGGACTTTGCTTACCAACCAACGAGTAGCCCTCCCAGTTGGAGTACGTGTGCTGAATGGAAGTTCGATATTGTGCTACTTCTGAGGCAATGGGAACAAAGCCTACACCACGCCCACCGTATAAACCTTGCAACGTATCGCGAAAGCTACCACACAATACATCGCCCTCAATAAATGAATCGCCATAAAATGCAATGCGTACTTGTTTGCGATTGGATTGCCTTAAGGCTCTGAAAAAGTTTTTGAGTGTGGACTTGTTCGGGCTGAAATCCTGCAGGCAATTTTTATCCGGACAAGGAAAAGCTTCCGCTATCGGTTCAGGTTTTACCTGAATGACAGAGTCAACAACTGAATCAGTTTTGATGCTATCTACTAAAGGAACTTCCGCAAGTACTGGTTGTGGATCAATTTTGATATCAGCCAACAGATCTGCTTTCTTAATATCAATCGAGCCAACTTTAAATGCAGGCATCAATGAACTTATCAGCAAGGCGCCAATAACCATCAGCAAAAGCCAGAAAGATTTCTGTAACTGATTAACCGGCATGATCTTTTAATTTCAAGTATAGTCAGGTTAATGGATAAACGAAAATCAAATGTAGCCTGAAATTTTATAAGCCACCATGCCTGCCCATTCGCGCATAAGCGTGGTCCAGATGGTTACCGATTCTGCCCGCGGTATCAATAACACATCAGGTGTAAACTTCCTTTCATGGGATAAAAAATCGCACGTAAAGGTATCGCATGCCCAACCGGCTTTAACATAACAGGCGCGCGACCTGCGCATGTGGTAGGCGGATGTAATCAGCAGACAATCGGTTGGTTGATAGTTTCCTTGCAGCATAGCTTTTACGGCTACAGCCGATTCGTGCGTATTGCGGGTTTGATTCTCGATGAGAATATCGCTTTCGGGTACACCCATTAATTTTAGCGCATCGGCTATTTCGTCCGCCTCTTGTCTGGATCGATCGGTAAGTGAACCACTGCCACCGCTTACTAAAATTTTTTCAATGATGCCTAATTTATAAAGTTGAAGCGTATGCGTAACACGATCGGCTCCGCGCTGAAAATACACCCGATCATCGGGTTGTACGTTGCCTTTGGTGACACCCGTTAGTAAAATGCCGAGTTTATATTTTTTTTCTATCTGGTTATAAGGAGTGGCAGCGGGCTCCCACAACAAGGCTACTTCGTTCGTAATAAAATCATTGGAGATCATGAGTAAAAAACTCAACCCAGCTATAGCTAATCTTTTTTTCCATTTTTTGTTCCGGATAACCCGCGAGCAAATCCATAACAAACAAACCAGCACCAATGGCATGGCCAGAAAGTTGATGGTTTTGGATAGCACGAAGAACATGCGCGTTACATGCGTTTAGGTAGCGGATTCGAGATGTTGCCCAAACCATCCACAATCTTGCGCAGCACTTCAAAGTAGAGTGTAAGCATCAGAATAATCGTCATCGACCAGATTACACCGAGGTTAAAATAAAACGTATCGATGTTTTGGTTGAGGAAGTGCTTGGCAGGCATATAGAACTGCGCATTAAAGTCTACCATGTGGTCAGGATCTGGATTTTTATAGATCGGGAAAATCTTTTGTACCAGTTTGCCATCCTTTTCGATGATACGATTGGACTCTACAGTATTCTTGACAAGCTCAGCAATGGCTTCGTTCTGGTATTTGTTGCGATATGCTTCGAACTCTTTTTCGAGTTCGGGCGTGCGCGTCATGCGGGTTATTTTTTGATCTTTAGCAGCATCTTCTTTATTGTACCGCTTGATATAGAATTTCTTGAGTGCATTTAAAAAAGTCTGAGTTTCTTCATACGCTGCATTATCCAGTAACTCCAGTGTAAGTTTGTCAAGACTTTTAAAGTCAGATTTCCCAACAAAGTCTAACTCCTCCTTTATTTCATTTCGAAGTACTTGCAGATCGTTGATGACTTTTTTTCGGATGGCAGAGTCGGTCTTGAGGTTATTTTGGCGGGCAAAGTCGAGCCGGGTTTCTAGTGCCGGAATAAAATATATTTTCTTGTAATCGGCATCGGCCATTATTTTATCGTTCTCATAAAATTCCTGTTCAAACTTATTGTCTTTGTATTGAGCTACCATGCCGGCTTCAAACGCCCAGCGCGAGGCCATCATATCGCCCACCATAGGCACCGTAGCGGTATTGCCGATACTGGGATTTAATTTATCGAACTTTACCACCACACCACTCAAAATTAATTGCGGAATAAGTAAGATAGGTATAAGAATGTAAATGGTTACTGCGGAGTTGAACGCGGATGAAATGTTTAGGCCCAACAAATTGGCGAAGCAGGATGTAGTGAATAGAATTCCCCAATAGATAAAAAACATGCCTTTAATTTCAAGCATGGTATTACCAACTAATACAAACAATGCTGTTTGAATGGCCGAGATCAAAAACAGAATGCCGATTTTCGAAAGCAGATAACTGCTGCGATTGAGATGCAGAAATTTTTCGCGCTTCAGAATTTTACGATCGCGGATAATTTCTTCAGCACTTACCGTAAGGCCCATGAACAGCGCTACAATTACACTCACAAACAAATAGGCCGGCATGTTCAGGTTTTTACTGAAGATGTACCCAATGTTTACGGTATCGTCAGTATTATAGTAACGAACAATAAAGGCCAGTATAAATGCTAATAGAGGTGCTTCGAGAAGATTGATAACTAGATATTGTGTATTGCTTAGTTTGGAAAGCAAATCGCGACTACTAAAAATATTAATTTGCTGTAGCCATGAAGGAATGCGTAAGGTAGAGTGGGGTTCTTCAGGTGAAGGTGTAACCGGAACAACTTTAATTTTTTGTTTGAATTTTTTGTTCCAGAGTTCTGGTGAAAATTTTCGCTCGTCCGTAAAGTTACCGAACTCATTGATCACCTTGGTTTCAATGATATTGAAAATCTGTTCGGGGTTCACATTACCGCAGGTAATACATTCACCCTCCTGGCTGTTAACCAGATTGATGTTGCGCTTAAAGTAGGTAATGGCATCTACCGGGTTGCCGTAGTAAATCTGATACCCACCAGTATCTAAGATCACCAGCTTGTCGAACATCTTAAAAATATCGGACGAAGGTTGATGAATTACCGCAAATACAAGTTTGCCTTTTAACGACAACTCTTTTAATAAGTCGATAATGTTTTCGGAATCGCGTGAAGAAAGTCCGGAGGTAGGTTCATCTACAAACAGTACTGCGGGCTCGCGTAATAATTCAAGGCCGATGTTAAGGCGTTTGCGTTGACCACCGCTAATTGTTTTGCGAAGGGGAGAGCCCACTTTTAAATCTTTTGTTTCGGCTAACCCAAGATCGGCCAGGGTTTTAACCACCAGGTCGTCAATGGCGGTTTCAGTAAGGTGGCTGAAACAAAGCTTGGCAGCAAAGTATAAGTTTTGATATACGGTGAGGTCTTCAATCAGCAGATCATCTTGCGGAACAAACCCGATTACACCTTCAATGCGTTGAGGTTCTTTATAAATGTCGATACCATTTATAAGTACTTGCCCAGCCGATGGTTTCTCAGTTCCATTCAATACATGCAGCAGGGTTGACTTACCCGCACCACTCGCACCCATTAAAGCTACGAGGTTACCCGATTCTTCTTCAATGTCCACTTCGCGTAAGCCTAACTTGCCATTTTTAAATTTGTATGAGATGGCTTTTGCTTCGAAGCTTGTACGGGTTGTGGCAACCTGCTTGCGGAATAAATTCAAAATCTCACCAAAGTAAACGGCATCGGCTGCTTCCCATCGTAAGGTGCTGCCAATGGCGAGCACATTAATGTTGCCTGACTTTTGTGGCACGCCATTCAGGTACACATCGGTATGGCCGAGGTACTTAAAGAAAAATGTGTCGGTAGATCGTACATATAAGATGCTGATAAACCCGTTTAGCCCTTCCCGAAAAATCTGTCGGCCTGCTTTAAGCGATTCAGTTTTTGAATCTACCACCAGAATATCTTCGTGGTTAATCTGGTCGCGGTTTTTAGCCATCACATAATGCGTTATCAGGCTAAGGTCTTGCGGTTGTATGTTAAGCGATTCTGAAATGGTTTGGGCAATGCTCTGCTCGCGTGGCGAAATGTTTCCATCGGCCATAATTACGCTCAGCAACTCCAGCATAATTACCACTTTCTGTTTTTGTGCTACTTCTTTATTAATAGATCGGCAGATTTCAAGAATGGTATCTTTTTCTTGTGAGGCCGAAAGTTTGTTCGAGATTTCTACTGCAAACTCATCGAACAGCCGCATGTGATCTTCAGTGGCCTTTTGGCTAAGATGGTCGGACAGAAATACTTGTATATACTCCCGCTCCTGTGTGGTGATGTGGTCTTCCTTGGCAACCAGGGCAAACAACCTCATGATGGCATTCAGTACGGGTTCACTCATGGTTCTTCGGGTTTAGCGCAAGTTTAAAGATAGTGCAAAACGAGGTTGATTGAAACAAAAAAGGACTGGCCCCATGACCAATCCTTTCTTGATTTGTTTACTGTATAACTCAGTTAACGATTGAGTTACGCATTTTTTCAACTATGTTGGTAATGTCAATAAGGTTCTTATCAGAAAGAACAAGTGCTGAATTATTATTCTTGATTTGTTCTTCAATGTTCAATGCCTTGTAGCTGGCTTGAAGAGTTTTAAGATCGGCAACCAACGAAGCAACAGGCTCTTCCTGATCAACAGCCGAAAGCATTGCTGTAAGTTCGTCTACTGATTTTTCCTGCTCCAGAATAACGCGCATAAGCGGAGTTAACACCAGGTTACGTGAATCATCAGGTAGTAAATCTTTAGGATAGGTTTTAATGAGGCCGGTAGAAATATAAAGACCTTCAATAAAGCTTCCGGAAAGGAGTAATGCAGCCAGTTTGTTGCGGCTATCGTCTTTCAGGTACTTCTCGCTGCTTTGTACAGCGGCATTCAAAATGTTGGCTAATGAATCTTTGTTGGAAATGTTGCTCTCGAAACGTTTCAACACATCCACATCAAAAGTTCCGATTACGCCAATATTGTCGGCTAATTTCTTAGAAGCATTAAGGTAGTCAATTGCCTCCTGTGTTTTATCGTACGAGCTAAGGTACCCAATATCAGCGGCATACACGCCTAAATTAAGAGCTGCTTTATCGGTGCGGCTGCCATATTGGTCTACTTTGCTGCGACTGTTAATCAGGCTTTGGTTATACTCGGCACCAGTCTGCTGAAGCAAATATGGTATTTCGGTTGGCGAAGGAAGGTTGTAAACTACTTCTTTGATCTGATCTTTCAGGGATTGTTCAGCCTCACTGAATTCATTGGCGTTGTTCTCTTTTGAGCCGCCCCCGCAGCTCCCAAGCATGGCCAATGCTCCAACAGCAACAACAGGAATTAAGAGTCGAGTAAATTTCATGGGTTTTTGGTTTAGACCTTCAATTTTAGCACATTTTTCTAAACGGGTAAAACCGTTTGTGCAAAATTTTGAAGATAAAGCGAGTAAACGAAACAATATTGCCGTAAATTAAGTTTTATAAGCAATGGTGGCGGTGAAATCCTTTCAAACAGTTTTTCTGGTAGACGATAATGAGGTAGATCTCTTTGTGCAAAAACGATTTATCGAGATGAAGCAGTTTGCCGGAACCATCGTTACTTTTTCCAGCCCTTCCAAAGCCCTTGAAGTCCTCACCAGCAACCCCGGCCATATTCCCGGAATCTTGTTTTTAGACCTTAACATGCCCATGCTCAATGGGTTTGAGTTTTTGGAACGGGTTCGGGAGTCCTCTCTGGAATTATTCAATCGCTTGCGGGTGGTGGTGCTTACCAGTTCAAACAGCCAGATGGACCGCGAACGGGCCTTCAGTTTTAGCAACGTGATTCGGTTTATACCCAAACCTTTAACCGCGCAGGGGTTAGATGAGTTGCTGAACAATCTCGATCGTAAAAATTAATTGTCAACCAGATTAGTCTTTTTCCAGGTGCGATGCTTCTGATGGAAGTACACCATAGATCCCAGAATTAGGGCCGTTCCTGCAAACGACATAATATACCCACCTGAAATAAAGAACTCCAGCCAACTCAGGTTAGCCTGAAAGAATTTTTTGTACACCAACACCGCTATGCTGCCCACATAACCAAACGAATCGGCAACGTACATGATAAACCCAACCGTACTTACATATTTAAAGGCTGCAATCAATCGATCAAAAAATATACTGTTGAACGGAATGTAGCCCAGGTACAATCCAATACCCACCAGCGTCATCCACACCAGCGGGCTTATTACTGCCGATTGAAAGAGCAGGTTGGCAACGCCAATCAAAATCATTCCGCCAGCAATAATCAAGTGATTAATCATCAATGCCCGCTTATTGTTTTTGATCAGCATCAGACTGCCCATACAAATCAAAACAATTAACGATACCGGAATTTCGGTTTGAGTATATATAGATGGGTCATTACCCATATCAAGTGCTAACCAGATTTCGGCCGAGAAGTTGTCACGAAAATCGCGGAAAGCGGTAAGCAGTACATAACACAATGTAAATAAGATGATGCCTGGTAAAAATGCTTTTGTAAAGGCTTTGCGCTCATCGCCATTCATGGGCGAGCGTTTGGTTCGTAACCGTTCGTCCTCAGCAGAGGGTGGCGGAAGTTTATCCAACAAAAACAGAAACAATAATAAGGGCAATGTAAACAGGCAACAGACCACAAACGGCATCCAGTATTCCGATGTACCCCAGTCGCGCATTACGTATGCACCAACAGACCGGCATAAACCAGAAGAGAAAATAAAACTTACCGCCAGCGAAGCACCCAGTACTTCTGTCATGCGTCTGCCCTCCAAATATCCGAAAACCATGCCCCACACCATGCCCAACGGAAATCCATTCACAAAAAGGAAAATAATATTATAAGGTGCCGGTACAATGGCAAACAAAAGCCACGACAAAGCAGCAATGCTAACCATTAATAGAATTCCAAAACTGCGGGAGTGAGCTTTAAGCTCAGAGATGGTTTTAATACCCACAAACTTGGCAGCTCCATAACCCAATACCTGCGAGATTACCAACCACGATTTATAGTCCAGACCAGCGTAGGTAAGTCCACTATAAGTAGCTGCCGGAAACGCTTTGCGAAAGGCAAACACACATGTATATAAAGCAAATGCGGTGAATGATGCATATAGTGTGAACCACACCGGGTGCAGATTCTCAAGCCAAAGGGTGACCTTATTTTTGGTAGTAGTCAAATTTTTTGCAAACCTGTTTGGTTAAAATTAACTTCTTTATGGTGCGATGCAAAACAAAGTAGTAAAGCGCTTTTAACATTCTGGTATTGCAAGTTTGTTACCTTCACGAAAACTTCACTTGAAATGAACCGATTTGTACTGGTATGTGTGTTAGCCCTGCTGCCGGGGTTGGCTCAAGCCCAAACCAAAGCTGAGCATATTATTTTAATTACGTTGGATGGGATGCGCTGGCAGGAAGTTTTTTCCGGAGCCGATTCTCTACTGATTAATAGTAAAGACTATGTTGAAGATGTAACGGGATTGAACCAACAGTTTTGGAAACCTTCTGCTATTGTCCGCAGGCAAACTTTAATGCCTTTCTTCTGGAGTGTACTGGCGAAGGAGGGCGTTCTTTATGGAAACAGAAACCTGGGTAATTATGTGAATTGCACCAACACCATGTGGTTTTCTTATCCGGGGTATAATGAAATCCTTTCTGGATATGCAGATGATGCCCGTATTACCAGCAACGATAAATTTCCTAACCCAAACGAAACGGTGCTGGAGTTTATAAATAAGCAAGATAAGTTTAAAGGTAAAGTGGCCGCGTTTGGTTCGTGGGATGTGTTTCCTTTTATTATCAATGAATCACGGAGCGGACTTCCGGTAAATGCCGGATTTAGAACCGCCACTCAACCGAAACTATCTGACCGCGAAAAGTTTCTCAATCAACTTCAAACTGAAATTCCCAGTCCGTGGGGTAGTGTGCGGCTGGATGCATTTACACATCACTATGCAATAGAGTATATGAAGAAATACAAACCCAAGGTAGTTTATATCGCTTATGGAGAAACAGATGATTTTGCACATAATGGAAAATACGATGCGTACCTTAAATCAGCGCATCAAACTGATCAGTTTATAAAAGCAATCTGGGAGTGGGTACAAAGTGAACCTCAGTATCGCAACAAGACCACACTATTAATTACAACCGACCATGGCCGTGGTACAATTCCATTAAACGAATGGCGCGATCATGGTTCAAAAGTGAAAGGTGCAGATGAAATCTGGTTTGCCGCAATAGGAGCGGGCGTAACTCCCCAAGGCGAAGTAAAAACTGCCGGTCAGCTTTATCAGAATCAGGTAGCGGCTACTGTGGCTGCTTTGCTTGGTAAAACTTTTTCGCAACAAGGTAAGGCCGGAGCACCAATTAATTTCGTTAAGTAAATCGGGTTAAGCCACCCATCCCACAAGTATTGTATAATGTAGCCGGGGCCGATAGCTTCGCCTCAAACATATTATACTATGATGAGATCGTTTACCTTTTTTATCGGATTGGTACTTTGCCTTACCTTGGCACTGCCCGCCACCGCACAAAAAACCAAGAAAAAAGATGACAAGAAATCGGCCCCGACAGTTCCTGCAAAGGCTGATACTACCAAAGCTAAAGGCCCTACACCGCCAGGCCCAAAGCCTTACAAGCAAGTAATCACCGCAAGGGCTAAAACCCAGAAGGGTCTTTTTACCGTTCATAAAATCAATGAAGATTATTTCTTCGAAGTGCCTGACAGCATTATCGGGCGCGAGTTTATGGCCGTTACCCGAATTGCCAAAGCCCCAACTGGTGCGGGATATGGTGGGGAAGAAGAAAACCGACAAGTATTGCGTTGGGAGCGCGGCCCGAACAACAAATTGTTTTTGAGAGCCGTGTTAACCATTAACACCAGCGCAGACGAAACAAAACCTATTACCCAAGCTGTAACTAACTCAAACGTGCAGCCTATTGCTGCAGCCTTCGATATCAAGTCCATCCGCAAAGACACTTCTTATGTAATCAGTGTTACCGATTTCTTTAAAGGCGATAACCAACTTATCTCACTTGATCCGCGCACTAAGCGCTCGTTTAGTTTAACCGCTATTCAGGCCGATCGGTCTTATGTGCAAAGCATCAAATCATTCCCCATCAATACAGAGGTTCGGATGGTTAAAACATTTACGTCTGTACTGCCTCCGCCTACAGGCTCGGCTCAAGTACGCGAATTACCAGCCGGTGCTTCAGCAGGCGTTGTTACGGTAGAGATTAACACTTCTATGATTTTGTTACCTAAAGTACCGGCACGTAAAAGATTATTCGATCCACGCGTTGGTTATTTTGCCAATGGTTATACAGTATATGGTGAAGAATCTCAGAAATCTGAAACAGAAGTATTTGCTGTGCGCTGGCCACTTGAGCCAAAAGCTGGTGATATTGAAAAAATGAAACGTGGTGAATTGGTTGAACCGAAAAAGCCAATTGTATTTTACATTGATCCGGCTACTCCGGTAAAATGGCGTAAGCATCTGATTGCAGGGGTACAGGATTGGCAAAAAGCTTTTGAGCAAGCAGGTTTTAAAAATGCAATTCTGGCTAAAGAAGTGCCTGCTGGCGATAGCACCATCAGCACGGAAGATGCACGCTATTCCTTCATCCGGTATTTTGCTTCGGATATTCAGAATGCGTATGGACCAAACGTACATGATCCACGATCAGGTGAAATAATCGAAAGTCACATTGGCTGGTATCACAATGTAATGAGCCTGCTCAACAGTTGGTACACCATTCAAACGGCAGCCGTTGATCCGCGCGCACGCAAACGTAAGTTCGATGACGAACTGATGGGTGATTTGATTCGCTTTGTAGCCGCACACGAAGTAGGGCATACCTTAGGGCTTCGTCATAACTTTGGTTCAAGTTTTAGTACTCCGGTAGAAAAACTACGCGACAAAGAACATCAGGCCAAGTATGGTCACACACCTTCTATTATGGATTATGCACGTTTCAATTACGTAGCACAACCTG
>DPSB01000522.1 GCA_003537495.1 Cytophagales bacterium
TGTAATTCTCAATATCCTGTTTCGAGAAAATTAACCCGCGGTTAAACGCATTGATGTAGAACTGGTGGTTATCGTCTTTATAGGTAAGAATAAATAAGTTGGGCAGGTTTACACCATGCACGGGCAATTTCAACTTTTGTGCTACCAGCATGTAAATCACGCAAAGGGTAATCGGGTTGCCCTTGCGACTTTCCAACACTACGTTAATCATAGAATTGCCGGGCGAGTGAAAGTTTTTGGTGTTGGCTCCAAACTTCAGCTTATTAAAAATTACGCTGTTGATAATTTTAATCTGATCGAGCGGATATAAATCGGGCCGGAACTCCAGCCACGTTTCATAATAAACCTGTTCTATCTCTTGTTGAAGTTTTTCCAGTTCAATATCCGGGTATTGATAGGTAGCCAGAATCCACATGCCGGTTAACAAATCCGGATCGGGCGATTTATACCAGTGCAGCAGTCGCTCCTTTACCAGATCGAATTGTAACGTATGGATCAGTTCTTCAATGCGGGTTTGTACATCAGGATTCAGGTTACTCTCCCACTCCTTCTCCAGAAATGGAATAGCTTCTGTACCGAGCGAAAGAATTTTTGCCTGTACGTGATCGGCTATTTGCTTATCATCATCATCCAGCAGGGAAACAAGTGCTTTTAATTCATTCTCCGACATCGGTACAAGAATATTAAAAAAACCAGTGCCGTAAAAAAGTAACGTGAAGCTATTCTTAAAAATACTTTGTCATCGCGAACAACGATCCGCGATCTTCGAAATCGGTGCAAAATTTCGGGATGCCGGAATTATGCCGATAGCTATCGGCACGGCATGACATTCACCCTGAGAAGTATTTTTAAGAATAGCGTCTACGTCTGAATCACCCCTACATTAAATTTTTCTACAGGAGCGTGATTGGCTGCCTTTATGCCCGTTGAAATTACTTGTCGGGTGGCGAGTGGATCAATTACGCCATCCACCCAAAGGCGGGCCGCGGCATAGTAGGGACTCAATTGTTCGTTGTAACGTTCTGTAATTTCTTTCAGCAGTTGGTCTTCCTCTTCTTTGCTTATGACTTTTCCTTTTGCCTTTAATGTGCTTACACGAATCTGCAACAATGTTTTAGCAGCTGAGTTGCCACTCATTACGGCAAGCTGGGCCGTGGGCCAGGCATAAATCAAACGCGGATCATAAGCCTTTCCACACATGGCATAGTTACCAGCTCCATACGAGTTGCCCAACAGAAATGTAAACTTGGGCACGGTTGAGTTTGCCATAGCATTCACCATTTTGGCACCGTCTTTAATAATACCGCCATGCTCGGCTTTACTGCCCACCATAAAACCGCTTACATCCTGTAAAAAAACCAACGGCACTTTGCGTTGATTGCAATTCATAATAAAGCGTGCAGCCTTATCGGCAGAGTCGGAATAGATTACGCCACCCATTTGCATTTCGCCTTTTTTGGTTTTTACAACTTTGCGTTGATTGGCCACAATACCTACGGCCCAGCCATCAATGCGGGCAAAGCCGCACAACAGCGTTTTACCATAAAGACTTTTATATTCTTCAAACTCTGAATTATCAACCAATCGTTTGATGATCTCCAGCATATCGTATGGTTTGGCGCGATCGGCTGGCATTAAACCGTAAATCTCTTCGGGTTTTTCTTTTGGTAATTGTGGTTTAATCCGATCAAAGCCTGCTACTTCTTGCGCTCCAATTTTATTAAACAACTTGCGGATGTAATCCAGGCAGGCCTGGTCGTTCGGGAATTTATTATCGGTTACACCGGAAATTTCACAATGCGTAGTAGCACCGCCCAATGTTTCGTTATCAATATCTTCGCCAATGGCAGCTTTTACCAGATACGATCCGGCCAGAAAGATTGAACCCGTCTTATCTACAATCATGGCTTCATCGCTCATAATCGGTAAGTAAGCCCCACCGGCTACACAACTTCCCATAATGGCTGCTACCTGTACAATACCCATTGCCGACATCTTTGCATTGTTGCGAAACTGCCTTCCAAAATGTTCTTTGTCGGGAAAAATTTCATCCTGCATGGGTAGAAATACTCCGGCACTATCCACCAGGTAAACAATGGGTAATCGGTTTTCCATGGCAACCTCTTGAGCCCGTAAATTCTTTTTGGCTGTAATCGGAAACCACGCGCCCGCTTTTACGGTGGCATCGTTGGCTACAATTACACAGGGCCGGCCTTCAATGTAACCAATGCCCGTAACCACTCCGCCCGAAGGGCAACCGCCTTGCTCGGCATACATGCCTTCGCCAGCAAACAACCCGATCTCAACAAAGCCCGTAGATTTATCAATCAGGTAGTTGATGCGTTCGCGTGCAGTAAGTTTTCCTTTCTGGTGTTGTTCGGCTATTTTTTTTTCGCCACCACCCAATTGCGTTTTGGAGGTTTTAGCTTTGAGCTGGCTGCAAAGCTGCTTCAGCTGGTCTTCGTTTTTGTTGAACTCCAGATCCATGCCCGATGGGTTAAGCTATTATTTTTGTTTCGCCTTCTCTTCTTCCTCTTTGCGCCTTTCGCGCTCTATCTTGCGTTTGCTTTTTCCGAGCGGAGCCAGAAAATGTTTGGGGTTATCATCAAAATGTACGGCCAACGAATCGAGGTTACGAAGCAGTGTATTTAAATTATTATAAACCGAATCGTTGCTGATTAGTTTGCCCAGCGTTCCCTCTCCGTTCTTAACCTTATCAAGGGTCTCGTTTAATTTAACAACCGTATTGCGGGCTTCGTTTACGGTTTTACTCAATTCCAGACGTTTCAACGAATCAGAAAATGTTTTGAAGTTGGCCAGCGTGGGTTTTAGTTCATTTAAACTTCCATTCAGATTTTCGGCTACCGATTTAAAACTAACCGATAAATCTTCCACTTTACCATTTGCCGTAACCAGTGTTTTGTTCAGCAGATCGGGCGTAGTTTGAAGTTTTGTAAAAATAGCATCGAGCTGCTGCGAGTTTTTGGTAAGGTTATCGAGAATTACATTGAACTTACGCAGCGTGGTTTGCAGGTTATCGGCCACCGGAGTAGCGGTTTCAGAAAGTACATCTAACATACCTTTGGCAACTTCAGCCAATAAGGTGTCTTTTGGGTTTAATGATTTTGTGCCTTTACCAACAGACAACAGTATTGATTTGCTTCCTAAGAAATCACTATTCAAAAGTGCCTTCGAGGAGTCTGTTAATACAATCTCTGAATCGATCATCAACTCCACCAAAACTTTGTTTTGCTTGTTTTGCATAATGGCAATGCGACTAACACGGCCCACGGCAAAACCATTTATCAGCACCGGGTTAGATACCGCCAACTGATCGATGTTATCGTACACCACATAATACTTTTCGGTAGTGGAGAAAAAGTCTATCCCTTTCAGAAAATTAAATCCAAAATAAAGAAGCACTAACGCCACTGCAACAAATAGCCCAACCTTAAACTCTTTATTCTTTACCATTAGTTTATCGATTCAATTTC
>DPSB01000519.1 GCA_003537495.1 Cytophagales bacterium
AAGGGCAGCTGAATAATGATCATACAAATAGGAAAGGGCCGATTTATCACCGGCCCTTAGTTGTTGAATGAGATCGCTTTCCTGGCGAATCACCATACTATTTATAAATGAATTACTTCACCGTATGCCGCAGCAGCAGCTTCCATCACAGCCTCGCTCATGGTTGGGTGCGGATGGATTGATTTTATAATTTCATGACCTGTTGTTTCAAGATTACGTGCCACCACTACTTCGGCAATCATCTCCGTAACATTTGCTCCAATAAAGTGTGCTCCTAACCACTCGCCATACTTGGCATCGAAAATAACTTTTACAAAACCATCGGGCGCACCGGCTGCTTTTGCCTTACCCGATGCCGAGAATGGAAACTTACCGACTTTTATTTCATAACCGGCTTTCTTCGCAGCCTCTTCGGTATAACCCACCGATGCAATTTCAGGACTGCAATAGGTACAACCCGGTATATTGTTATAATTGATTGGATGTGGTTTTAATCCTGCAATTGCTTCCACGCACGTAATACCTTCTGCGGAAGCAACGTGAGCTAACGAGGGGCCTTTTACAATATCGCCAATGGCATACACCCCGGCTACATCTGTTTTATAGAAATCATCTACAATAACTTTTCCTTTATCGGTTTTTACGCCAACATCTTCCAGACCAATACCTTCCAGGTTGGTAGCCACACCTACTGCCGAAAGTACAATGTCTGCTTCAAGTTTAATTTCACCGTCTTTGGTTTTTACGGTAGCCACACAACCTTTACCGGCTGTATCCACTTTTGTTACTTCAGCATTGGTATGAATGGTGATGCCCGACTTCTTGAAAGACTTCTCCAATTGTTTTGAAACTTCTTCATCCTCTACCGGCACAATGCGTGGCATAAACTCCACAATGGTTACTTCCGTGCCAATGGTATTGTAGAAGTAAGCAAACTCAACCCCTATCGCACCCGAACCCACCACAATTAATTTTTTAGGTTGTGCTGGTAACGACATGGCCTCGCGATAGCCAATAATTTTTTTTCCATCAATTTTCAGCGCGGGTAATTCGCGCGAGCGCGCACCAGTTGCCAGAATAATGTGCTTGGCTTCGTGCTCTTCTTTTTTACCATCGGCAGACGTTACTTCAACCTTGCCGCCCTTTTTCAGTTTACCGGTTCCAACCAACTGCTCAATTTTATTTTTCTTGAACAAAAACTGAATGCCTTTGCTCATGCCATTAGCCACATCGCGACTGCGTTTTACGATCGCATTAAAATCAGCTTTGGCGTCTTTTACTTCAATACCATAATCTTTGGCGTGGTTCAGGTATTCAAATACCTGCGCACTTTTCAGTAATGCTTTGGTAGGAATACAACCCCAGTTTAAACAAATACCACCCAGTTCTGCTTTTTCTACTACACCCACCTTCATACCCAATTGCGAAGCGCGGATTGCCGCTACATATCCACCCGGGCCCGAACCAATTACGATAACATCATATTTTGCCATACATGCAGGATTTAAAGTCTTTAAAATGCGGTCAAAGATACATTGCCGGTTGGTCTTTCAAAAGGTTGATTAAACGAGGCTGGTTTTTAAATTGTGGGATTAAATTGGCAATTTTGAAGGTTATGTAACAATTCAAACTATGACATTACTTAAAGGAAAAACAGCGCTCGTTACCGGAGCCTCAAAAGGAATAGGAAGATCAATAGCATTGAAATATGCCGAGCAAGGTGCTAACGTTGCTTTCACGTATCTATCAAGCGTGGAACAAGGGCAGGCCTTGGAAGCTGAACTTGCTGCCAAAGGTGTTAAGGCAAAAGGCTACCGTTCCGATGCTTCGGATTTTGCACAAGCTGAAAAATTGATCAACGATGTAATTGCTGAGTTTGGTTCGTTGGACATTCTCGTTAACAATGCCGGCATCACGCAAGACACGCTTTTATTACGTATGACAGTTGAGCAGTGGGACAAAGTAATTAATGTGAACCTGAAGTCTTGCTTCAATACTGTTAAGGCTGCAACCAAACAAATGATGAAACAAAAAAGTGGTTCCATCATTAACATGACATCAGTAGTTGGATTAAAAGGTAATGCTGGCCAGGCAAACTATGCTGCCTCTAAAGCAGGTATAATTGGTTTTACAAAATCAGTTGCGTTGGAGTTAGGCTCGCGTGGTATTCGTTCTAATGCCGTTGCCCCTGGTTTTATTGAAACTGAAATGACAGCAGTACTTGATCCTAAAACCGTACAAAGCTGGCGCGATGCAATTCCGTTAAAGCGTGGTGGTAACCCGAACGATGTTGCCGATGCATGTGTGTTTCTTGGTTCTGATATGTCGACCTACATTACCGGCCAGGTAATTCAGGTTGATGGAGGAATGCTGACCTAAGTTTTTTCGATCTTCTGTGTACTTATTAAAAGTCTGCCGCACCGGCAGACTTTTTTTTATCCGTACTGGTACGTACACACTTATACCCTTGAACTTGTATTGCAGGTGATTGGACTTGCAAACAACTTTATGTTTAAAATTTTCACCAAACCTTAATCTCAAAACACATGAAGAATACCCTTCTGGTCTTTCTGATAGTATTTATGGCTGGCACAACTC
>DPSB01000049.1 GCA_003537495.1 Cytophagales bacterium
ATGAGATACGATGTAAACTTTACCCTTTCGGCAAAACTTCCGGTAATCAATGCCGGTGTTATAATGGCAAACTTCAATTGAAACAAGGCGAATAATAAAAACGGAAAGGTTGGTGCCAATGCCGGATGCGGATTAAGACCAACATTTTTAAAAGCAAAGAACGTGGTAGGATTTCCAATGATACCTCCTATGCTATCGCCAAAAGCAAGACTAAACCCTACCAGGTACCAGAGTAAGCTAATAACGCCAAGTGCAATAAAACTTTGCAACATGGTGGAGATTACATTTTTGAAACTGACCATTCCACCATAAAAAAATGAAAGACCGGGTGTCATAAACAACACAAACGCAGTGGCTACGATCATCCACGCGGTATCGGATTTATCAATGGTTTCGGCCTGGTCGCTAACCGGGTTTCCGGATTGAAACAAGACAAGCAGTTGTAGAATGGTAAGGATAGCAAAGATTACAATCCAACGGGTTTTTGGTTTGCTCATAGGGAGGTAGATTTAGGTCAAAGTAAATCCAATTAGGTTTAATTTTACCCTATAATCATCAAAATATTACTGAAAACGATTTAGATGGGTTAAAAATTAACCTAACAGTTGTAAAGATTATGGTTTCTTCTTCTCGAGGATTTTCTTTTTGAGGGCGATACCGGCTTTGCCCCGCGCACGCAGTATCCACTGAATATCAGAGCCGGTTATTAAAGACGCATGCGAAGTAATGGCCAGCGAATCGACTGTAAGTTTTACTTTATTACCCGATTTGCCCTGCGCAATAGCGGTTTCAATTAATTGCGGCAATGCACTTAACTCTTCGGTTAAATCTTTCTTCACCGTATCGGCCAGAATAGCCACCAGGTTATCGTGCATCATCCAATCGGCTGTATTGAGTAACGCTTCTTCGGTACTTAAATCGTAACGCAAATTAGTTAGCCCAATTACCTGATGAATGGTATCGTAATAGGGTAATGCTTTAAAATAAATTTTACCACGCAGTGCACCTCGCACCCGAAGTTCAAGTGCCAACTCTTGTTCGCTACCATACAACTCGGCATGATGCAGCTTCAACACATAATTATTGTAACTGAAATTCATCTTTTCAAGATTCCTGTTTACAAATGTATTGATCTGATGAAACGGTAAACTGGCATGCACATATAAATCCAGTTCATCTTCTTCATTGGGTGCATACCGGTGGCGCGGCAATGGACCGGGCTCAATTACCATCGGTTGTTCAAACCAGCTATACACCCGCGCCTTTAAGGTTACCATGCCCGAAATGTTTCCGTCCGGGTTGGGATTCCAGCGCGAACTTAAGGCTTCCGCTTTAGTGGTAAGGCCAATCTGCGGCTCTGTCTTTTTTATAATGATTGGTTTATGAATATCGTTCCACACTTTCTCTATCACCTTACGGCTATCCATTACTTCGTACATCAGGCTATCGAACTGATGGGTAAGTTTTTCTTCATTGCGCTGCAGATACTTATCGGCAAGTCCGCGTAAGTTCACGTTCACAAACACCACTTTAAGCGTGGGTTCCATCTTCCAGATTACTGTATCAATACCGGTTGTTGACTTTAAACCCCAGCGATCGTCCAGCATTACATTTGATTTAAGTCGCATCACTATTTCAGCCACCACAGGTTTATCGTTGCTAATGCGAATACCCGCGGCCTTTTTCATAAACTTAAACTCAATGCGCAAGGGTACCTCGGCTGTAAGCAAGCCGGGTTTCCAGTCTAACTTGATTGCATCAAAACGTTCAAGCCCCAGGTAAACACTATCTTTCTTCTTATCGCCCACAGCCATCCATTCATGTAAAAAAACTCCGCTTAGTTTTTTATTCACGGTTGTTTCCAGATCGCGCAAAGAAAAATCGAGTGGAATGCGTAGCGTTGAAACCGGCACTTGCAAGGTTGAGTCGAGCATAGAGCGCAGAGGTGCAACCGGCTTTACCGATGGGTTACGAAAGCTATAGTACCACCACGCTCCGGAAGCACCCATGGCCAGCAGTATGATTAATAAGATTACTCTTCGGATTACCATTTATACCTAAATTCGGAAGTGCTCAACACACAATGATGGTTTAACTTGTTGAAAATACCTACTTTCCAAAAAAACATTACCACATGCGTCAATTATTTTTCCTTAGTCTGGTTTGCATTACACTCGCAGCACAGGCACAAATCGCAAAAGCACCCGAAGTAAAAGAAGGCGAAGGGCCTTACACCCAACTCATCATTCGTGGAGTTACCTTAATAAATGGTACCGGTGCACCGCCCATTGGCCCGGTTGATATTGTGGTGAAACAAAATCGCATTGTAAACATTGCCAACGTGGGTTATCCGGGTGTGCCGATAAATGAAGCCCGCAGACCAAAACTTGAAGCGGGTGGTAAAGAGTTGGATTGCACCGGTATGTACCTGATGCCTGGCTTTGTAGATATGCATGGCCACATTGGCGGCAGCCAGGCTCCGTTTGCCGAATATGTATTTAAACTTTGGATGGCGCACGGCATTACTACTATTCGCGAACCTTCTTCCGGTAACGGGTTAGATTGGGTACTGGATCAGAAGGCGAAAAGTGCTCAAAACAAAATTACTGCACCTCGCATTTATGCTTACACTGCATTTGGTATGGGCGCGAAAGAACCCATTGTTACGGCCGATCAGGCCCGCGCATGGGTAATCGAAAATAAAAGCAAAGGTGCCGATGGTATAAAATTCTTTGGTGCCTCGCCTGAAGTAATGGATGCTGCGCTTAAAAAAAATAAAGAAATAGGATTACGCTCTGCTACACACCATGCGCAAATGAGTGTAGCACAATGGAATGTGTTGAACTCAGCGCGCGCAGGGCTTACCAGTATGGAACATTGGTATGGATTGCCCGAAGCTTTGTTCACCAATCAAACCATTCAGAATTTTAAGCTCGACTATAATTATCAAAATGAAATGGATCGCTTTGGCGATGCCGGCACATTATGGAAGCAAGCTGCACCACCGCACTCCGATCATTGGAACAAAGTGATGAACGAGTTACTATCGCTTAACTTTACATTAGATCCAACCTTTAACATTTACGAAGCCAACCGCGACTTACATCGTGCACGCAGAGCCGAGTGGCATGAAGATTATACACTACCAACACTGTGGGCCTTTTATCAACCCAGCAAAATTTCGCACGGCTCGTATTGGCATGCGTGGGGTACCGAACAAGAAGTGCAATGGCGCGAAAACTATAGGTTGTGGATGGCCTTTGTAAATGAATACAAAAACCGTGGCGGTCGTGTAACAACGGGTTCCGATTCTGGATTTATTTTTCAATTGTATGGCTTTGCCTATATCCGCGAACTTGAATTGCTGCGCGAAGCAGGTTTCCATCCGCTTGAAATTATTCGGTCGGCTACTTTATATGGCGCACAGGCGTTGGGTGCCGATAAAGAAATTGGTTCTGTTGAAATTGGTAAGCTGGCCGACTTTGTAATTGTGGAGGAAAATCCATTACCTAATTTGCAAACACTTTACGGAACCGGTGCCATAAAACTTACTGATGAAAATAAAGTGGTTCGTGCTGGTGGTGTAAAGTACACCGTAAAAGATGGAATAATTTACGATGCTAAAAAATTATTGGCCGATGTGAAGAAGCTCGTGGATGAAGAAAAACGCAAAGCAGGTTTTGTTTTAAAACAACCGGGCAACTAAATCAATA
>DPSB01000052.1 GCA_003537495.1 Cytophagales bacterium
TTGGCTTGGCAAAGTTGGCAGCAACAAGGAGTAACCGTAACTCCCAAAAAAATTATTGGCCCGCACATAGGTATTTCCGTTACTAACATGCAATTGAAAAATCTTGCTAGCCAGATAGAAATAGGTTATTCTATATATAGGACATGGAGGCTATTCCGATGCACTCAATAATATATCGGAAGACCGTCTTAAATTTTTAAGTATCGGATTACTCGCAAAGTTTCATCCAGTTAAAAACTTTAACATTTTGGCCGGACCACAAATCAGTTTTTTTGTTGGCAATAAAGACTTGCTGGGCGAAGATGACTTTGCTGCCGTAATGGGTGCGGAATATTATTTTTCAGACAATGTCGGTATTGGAGTTCGCTACAATCTAGGCATTACCGATCTCAGTGACGAAACTCCTGATGTGCTGAAGCAAAGAAGCCGGGTAATTCAGTTTTCGCTCATCTTCCGATTGCCAAGCCATCAACTTAGAGAACACGGCTTTTAAGTGGTAAGCCCCAATCTATCCAATATGGTGGATTAGTCTCAACACATTCCTGCCACTCTGTCACCTTTTCAAGCCCCAAAACCCCTTGGCATAACCCTTGTTCATAGGGTTTTCGCTTAAAAATCTGTAATTAAAAACTAAACATAGTCATGGGAAAAATTATTGGAATCGACTTAGGAACCACCAACTCTTGCGTAGCCGTAATGGAAGGCAACGAGCCTGTGGTGATAGCCAACAGCGAAGGCCGCAGAACAACACCAAGTATTGTAGGCTTTCTGGATAACGGTAAAGGCGAACGTAAAGTGGGAGACCCTGCCAAGCGCCAGGCGATTACCAATCCAAAAAATACCGTTTCGTCTATCAAACGTTTTATGGGTAAAAAATTTGCCGATGTAGATAGCGAAAAGAAAATTGTGAGCTACCAGGTAGAAAGTGGCAATAACGATACCGTACGTGTGCGCATTGGCGATCGGTTATATACGCCACAGGAAATCTCCGCTATGATTCTTCAAAAAATGAAGAGCACTGCCGAAGACTATCTTGGCACTACCGTAACCGAAGCCATAGTTACTGTACCTGCTTATTTTAATGATGCCGAACGTCAGGCTACCAAAGAAGCCGGTCAGATTGCCGGGCTTGATGTAAAGCGAATCATCAACGAGCCTACTGCTGCTGCGTTGGCGTATGGTCTTGATAAGAAAAACAAAGACATGAAAATCGCTGTCTACGATTTAGGCGGTGGAACATTTGATGTGTCGATATTAGAACTTGGCGATGGCGTGTTTGAAGTAAAATCTACTAATGGTGATGTACACCTGGGTGGCGATGATTTCGACATGCGCATTATGAATTGGTTGGCCGATGAATTTAAAGCCGACAAAAACATCGACTTGCGCAAAGACCCGATGGCGCTGCAGCGTTTAAAAGAAGCCTCTGAAAAAGCGAAGATTGAATTATCAAGTTCAAACGAAACTGAAATTAATCTTCCGTATATCACTTCCGTGGATGGCGTGCCCGAACACTTAGTGAAGAAGCTTTCTCGTGCTAAGTTCGAGCAATTGAGCGATGATTTGATTCGCAGAACATTGGAGACTTGCCGCAAAGCGATAGAAGATTCTGGTTATTCTGTTGGTCAGATTGATGAAGTAATTCTGGTGGGTGGTTCAACCCGGATTCCACGCATTGTGGAAGAAGTGGAAAAATTCTTTGGTAAAAAACCATCTAAGGGTGTAAACCCCGATGAAGTTGTTGCTGTAGGTGCAGCTATTCAAGGTGGTGTGTTAACCGGAGAAGTGAAAGATGTATTGTTATTGGATGTTACTCCGCTATCATTAGGTATCGAAACCATGGGTGGTGTGTTTACCAAGTTAATTTCATCTAACACAACAATTCCATCCAAAAAATCAGAAGTATTTTCAACGGCATCCGACAATCAGCCTTCGGTAGAAATACACGTGTTGCAAGGTGAACGTGAAATGGCGCAGTATAATCGCACCATTGGGCGCTTCCACTTGGATGGTATTCCACCTGCACAACGTGGCATGCCTAAAATCGAGGTAACCTTTGATATAGATGCTAACGGAATCCTGCATGTAAGTGCAAAAGATCAGGGCACTGGTAAAGAACAAAAAATCCGGATCGAAGCTTCAAGCGGTTTAACAGAAGCCGAAATCAAAAAGATGAAAGAAGAAGCAGAAGCGAATGCGGATAAAGATAAGAAAGAGAAAGAGCGTGTGGATAAACTTAACCAGGCCGACTCACTCATCTTCCAGTCTGAAAAACAACTGAAAGAATTTGGTGATAAACTTTCTGAAGGAAACAAGACTGCCATTAACGGTGCGCTGGAAAAACTGAAAGAAGCACATAAGAGTCAGGATCTGGCAGCAATCGATCAAGCTGTTACCAACCTGAACAATGCCTGGCAGGCTGCTTCGCAGGAAATGTACCAGGGTGGTAGTGCGCAACAAAATGCAGGCGCCAACAATGCGCAATCAACTGAAACGAATACCAATGCATCGGGTGGTAATGCTACCGATGTAGAGTATGAGGAAGTGAAGTAAAATTTCACCAACCAAACTAACGGCCCTTTGGATAAAAATTCAAAGGGCTTTTTTTATGGCTTCATTTCTCTTCAGCTATCTTTGCAGCCCTTACATAATCCTTGTAAAAATGTTAGTAGTAAAATTTGGTGGTACCTCGGTAGGCAGGCCCGAGCGCATGAAGAAGATTGCAGACTTAGTATTGGGCATGCCTGGAAAAAAGATTGTGGTGCTATCCGCGCTAAGCGGAACAACCAATGCCTTGGTGCGCATTGGCGATAGCTTGCTGGCACAACAACAAACCTCGGCCCACAACGAAATTGCCGAGCTGGAAAAACATTATCAGCAATTCATAAAAGAACTTTACGCTGGCGAAGCCTATCAGGCTATTGGGCAGGAAATTGTGAGTCGTTATTTCAGTTTGTTCCGCTTGTTAGCAGCCGGCAGGTTTGACGATCGCAGTTACCGTGAGTTGCTGGCACAAGGCGAGTTGATTTCGACTGAACTTTTCTATCACCATCTGCAAGAGAAAAAAATTTCGGCAAGACTTCTACCAGCTTTGCACTTCATGTCTATCGATGAAAATCATGAACCTGAATTGGAGAAAATAAGCGAGCGCCTGAAGCCGATATTAGAAACCATGAGTACGGTAGAAATTATGGTTACGCAAGGGTACATCTGCCGGAATCATCGTAATGAAATTGATAACTTAAAACGCGGTGGTAGCGATTATACAGCCTCGTTAATTGGCGCTGCGATACGAGCTGAAGAAATCCAGATATGGACCGACATTGACGGCATGCACAACAATGATCCGCGTGTGGTTAAGAAAACTTTACCTATTGCCGAACTTACGTTCGATGAAGCTTCTGAACTGGCATACTTTGGCGCCAAAATTCTACACCCCTCCACCATTGTGCCTGCACAGAAATACCACGTACCGGTGCGCTTAAAAAACACGATGGATGAAAAAGCTGCGGGCACCATTATTAGCGATAAAGGTAGCCGCGGACAGTTTAAAGCCATTGCTGCTAAAGATGATATTACAGCCATCAAGATCAAGTCATCGCGCATGTTGCTGGCGTATGGCTTTTTAAGAAAAGTGTTTGAAGTGTTTGAGCGCTACAAAACACCCATCGATATGATTTCTACTTCGGAAGTAGCGGT
>DPSB01000639.1 GCA_003537495.1 Cytophagales bacterium
TCCAGGCTTCCGCCAAAGTGTAACGCACTTTGTTTAATCTGCTCAGTAAATTTTTGGGAGGATACCATCGCACCACAGCAAATATCGCTATGGCCACCAATGTATTTGGTGCCACTGTGGGTAACAATGTCAATACCCAGGTCAATCGGGTTTTGATTAACCGGACTGGCAAACGTATTGTCGATGATGGTTACAATGCCATACTTCTTTGCAAGCTTAGCCACCGCTTTTAAATCGGTAATCTTTAATAAAGGATTAGAAGGCGTTTCTACATAAATCACTTTGGTGTTTTTGCGAATAGCCTTTTCAAAGTTTTTCAAATCCGATACATCGGCCATCGAATATTCCATACCATAGCGCTCCAGTTCATGCACCGCTGCATGATGCGTGCCGCCATATAAATCATGCTGAAACAAAATATGATCTCCGGCTTTCATCATGGCAAAAATACTCGTCATAATAGCCGCCATCCCCGAGCTGAAAATCAACCCGTCTTCACCGTTTTCAAGCGCAACCAACTTTTCGACTACCGCCTTTTGGTTAGGTGTATTGTAATAGCGTGGGTAGCGAACCTCCGTTTCATAGTCGTACGCAGCCGATGGATAAATGGGGGTAACCACTCCGCCATAAAGCGGATCGCCAAGTGAGCCCGCGTGAACACTTAAGGTAAGTTTAGATGCCGATTTTTTCATAACTGAACGTAAGGCTGTAAAAATAGAGAATGGTTAAGCCATTGCTTAGCCTTCAATAAAAAATTATAGCTTCATTGTCCGGTTTGCGGATGGGTATTTGTCTTACCCATAAATTAACCACCCAAATGGGTAAACATTATGGAAGAATACATGCTTATTTTCAGACACATGGACGGAGGCAAAGTAGCCTCGCCCGAACAAATCCAGATCTGGATGAAACAAACCATGGATTGGATTGGTGGCATTGCTGCACAGAACAAATATGTGGGTGGCAATGGCCTTGCCTTTGACGATGCTCGCGTGGTAATGACCCAAAACGGAAAGCCAGTTGTAACCAACGGTGCATTTGGCGATATCAAAGAAACACTGGGCGGGTACATTATTGTAAAAGCTACCAGTGTGGAGGAAGCTGTTGAGTTTGCCAAAGGTTCCCCCATTTTGTTGGGCGAAGGCAACAGCGTGGAAGTGCGCAAGCATAAACATGGAGATAATCCTAAATGATGGCTGGCGTCTGACTGCGCATTTCATGAATCAGGATAAGCTAATTCCACATTTGTTTCGTACTGAGTTTCGGAATCTGGCTTCCGCTCTTACGCGACATTTTGGAATTGCACACCTGCAGGCTGCCGAAGATATTGCCAGCGAAACTTTTCTGGCCGCATTGGAAAGCTGGAGTTACAAAGGCGTGCCCGAAAATCCGAAGGCCTGGTTATACCGCGTTGCTAAAAACAAAGCTGTTAACTACCAGGTGCGCAATCAGGTCTTCACGCAAAAAATCACACCGCAGCTAAAAACAAGTTCGGAATCATTCGAGATAGATTTATCCGAAAAACAAATTCACGATAGTCAACTCCAAATGTTGTTTGCGTTATGTCATCCGGCTATTCCTGCCGAAGCCCAGGTGGGTTTAGCTTTGCGCATGCTGTGTGGTTTTGGTATAGATGAAATCGCGTCTGCTTTTATTACCAACAAAGAAGTAATCAACAAGCGACTTTATCGGGCGAAAGAAAAACTTCGTGAAATCAATGTGCCGCTGGAGATTCCGGCTGCATCTGAAATAAATAACCGGTTAGAAAATGTGTTGCTTACGCTTTACCTGCTTTTCAGCGAAGGCTATTATTCCGAATGCAATGATGCCGTACTGCGCGAAGATTTTTGCCTGGAGGCTATGCGGCTTACACATTTGCTGATTGAAAATTCACAAACCAATCACCCGGCTGCGAATGCATTAATGGCATTAATGTGTTTTCATGCTTCGCGGTTTCCGGCCAGAAAAAATCATGCGGGGCAAATTGTATTATATCACGATCAGGATGAAAGCCTGTGGAATCAGGACCTGATTGCGCAAGGCGCATTTTATTTTAAGCAGGCTGCAACCGGAAACAAACTTTCACGCTACCACCTTGAAGCAGGCATTGCTTGGTGGCATACACAAAAAAATGATTCGCCAGAAAAATGGGAGAACATTTTACAACTTTATAATCGGTTGTTGCAAATCAGTTACTCACCAATAGCCGCACTTAATCGCACGTTTGCCTTGGCCAAAGCAAACAGATCTGCGGAAGCGATATTGGAAGCCGAGAAGCTTCAACTAACAGATAATGTCTATTACTTTATGTTACTGGGTGAACTGTATTCCGAAGCCAATCCAAAAAAATCGAAAGAGAATTATACCCGGGCATTAACGCTGGCCAGAACACAACCTGAAAAAGAAGCGATCAGAAAAAAATTGGCTGACTGAAAAGTTTCGGAAGTTCATCGTAACGTTTTGCATCGCCATCAGCATCGGGCTTTTGTTTAGTGCGCAGATTTTGTAGCTTCATTATTGCAATTGCGCTAACCCATTTCTCCAATGACTAAAAAAGGGATTTCGAGAAAGAAAACCAGAGCCCAAAAACTTACGTGGGAATATTTCGACCACAGGGGCAAAAAAATTTCGAACAAGAAAATTATTGAGCGTTGTAACAAACTTGTGTTGCCACCCGCGTGGGCCGATGTGTGGATTTCGATTGACGCTACGGCCAACCTGCAGGCTACTGGTAAAGATGTAAAAGGAAGACTGCAATACCGTTACCACGAAAACTGGACGCTTGCCCGTGCAGCCGAAAAGTTTGATAGCATGATTGGCTTTGCTCAATTGCTACCAACCATCCGCAAAGAGGTTGATCGCGATTTGAAACGACACGGCATGCCGAAAGAAAAAGTAGTAGCGCTTATTATCAAGTTGATTGACCTGTATCATTTTCGGGTGGGGAATGATGAGTATGCGAAGCAAAATAATTCGTACGGGCTTACTACATTAAAAGAGGGCCATATGATTATTGATCGGTCAAAAAATGCAGAAGGCAAAGGCGATGCAGTGTTTGAGTTTGTGGGTAAATCGGGAAAGCTCTGGAAGCGAAGAATCTGGGAGGACGATCTGGTAAAAATTATTCAGGCCTCGGGTGAGGTAGGTGGTAAAAATAAAAACCAGGATTTGTTCCGCTATCATGATAAAAACGGAAAAGACTATGATGTAAAGGCCAATCACATCAATGAATACTTAGATGCCATTACACCCAATGCCGATGTAACAGCAAAAGATTTCAGAACGTGGGCTGCCACCTGGAAAGCTGCCTTCAGGCTTTCGCGGCAGATAGATCCTGACACAGATCGTGCACGTAAGAAAGTAGCCAATGAAGTAGTTAAAACCGTTGCTTCCGATTTAGGCAACACACCAACCGTGTGCCGCTCCAGCTACATACATCCAAAAATTTTAAATGATTGGTCTAACGGTACCTTTCGTTCGAAATGGAATAAAGCAAGCAAGGGTAACAAACATCGCGGGTTAACGCGCGATGAAACGGTGACGTTTAATTATTTGAGGGCGAAGTAAATTCAATAATTCTTGCGCAACTTTATGTTTTGCTGCTGTTCGTTAAAACAACACATCACCAATCGGTTTTATTTTCTCAGGCAGGTTTTTTTCTCCTAGCATATCCAGCAAATCAATTTCAATGTTTCGTATAATCGCGGTAAGCGGAATGTCATTTATCAAACCTTCAAATGGATTTTCGCTATAGTCGCCCACATATTCCATTAATGTAAATACCCACGATACAACTAAGTTAAATGGAATGAGTAACCAGATCAGACTCGCGCCCATTTCGCCAAACTCGCTTAGCATACCAAAGGGTAAAAGAAACGTAAAGATCAAAATAAAGATGGTGCTGGTGGTAGAGTATTGGCGTGGAAGCGGAGTGTTTTTTATTCGTTCACTTCTACCTTGCTCACCATAGATTTCGGTAATTAATCTTTGTAGTTCTACATGTCTGAAATTATCGATTAGGCCATGTGTATACAAACTCGCAATGTGTTGCGATTGGCGATCGAGCAACTGAGCGGCCGCATTCTGTTTGGTTCGTATCCATTCCTGTTCCTCAGGACTAAGATACGTTACCACTGCTTTTTCAAATACCTGAAAATTAAAATGCTTACCAAAGAATTTGCGTTGGCGTCTGCTTTGGTTGTCCTCGTGTTCCCAAAACGTACGTTGCCCCATGGCATGCCGCAACGCATATAGCCATGCAATATGCCTGTAAATGATGATACGTTTTTCCTTATCAGCTTCAGCAGATGCGTTGGGGGCATCAGAAATAAAGGCGCGGGTAGCCGCTGCAAACGAACGACTTAAGTTTACAATACCGCCCCATACTTTGCGCGCCTCCCAACTGCGGTCGTACGATTGATTGTTTTTAAAGCCCACATAAAAAGCAACTGCAGTACCTATTAAAGAAACGGGGAGCCATGGAATAGCCACCCACTTCCAGCCCACGTATTGGTATAGCGACAATGCCAACAATCCCGTAAATAACGACCATAAGATAAGTCGCCACGAGATGAAGTAAATAATCATTAAACTAAACTGCCGCTTGATATACATGCTTCGAGAGATGTTTGTTACTGAATAAAAGTAGAAAAAGGAATTGAGATTGTTCTATCGCTCAGCAGACTGAAGCCTGACGGGGTAGCAATCCTGATCAAAAATTCCGCTTCAGGGTAAATATTTATCACCGCACCTGTAATTCTGGTAAATTCCTGCCAACATACAAGTAAACGCAAGCAGGTTGGCCACCGAAACGGAGAAAACATTTGTAGAACTGATTAATGCGCACCAGCGTATGGTGCATAAAGTCTGTAACCTCTATGCCGAAACGGCTGACGAGCGCAAAGATCTTTTTCAGGAGATCGTACTTCAACTGTGGCGTTCGTACCACACATTTCGGGGCGAAGCAAAATTTTCCACGTGGATGTATCGCATTGCGCTTAACACCGCTATTGGTGGTTGGCGTAAATCTTCGCGACAGCCTTACTTTGAAGAGATGCACGATGGCCATTATAACATTGGCAACTCGATTGAGTCGGACAAAGAAGAACAAATTCAAAATTTATACAAAGCCATTCGGCAATTGCAGGAAGTTGATCGGGCGCTCATTATGCTGGCGCTGGAAGAAGTACCGTACGAAGAGATTGCGCTTACTGTTGGCTTAACACAAAACAATGTGCGTGTACGCATGCTGCGCATACGCGAAAAATTAAAAAATCTGCTTACACATGGAGCTTGATGACTTAAAAGAAATCTGGAAACATCCCTCCGCTAAAGATACTGCGTGGAGCACAACACAATTGCACGAAGTGCTGCAAGGTAAAAGCAAGTCGATATTGAGTCGTATTAAACGTAGCATGCAAATAGAAATTACTATTGGTTGCATTGCGTTTGCTGTTTTGATTTCGCAAATTTTTATGCTGAAGGTTGGGCCTACGTGGTGGTTAATGATTAGCATTCTGGTGTTCTCATCAACGGTAGCCATTTACTTTTATTTAAAAATGCGATTGGTAACTACTTTCGATTTTGCAACCAACAACCTGAAGAATAACCTGACTGATCTGATAGCTAAGCTGGAAACGTTTCTTAAAATCTATAAACTTGGCAACCAATGGGGGCTGGTATTCTTTTACCTGCTGGGGTTGCTGGCAACATACCTGGAACTTGGAACTGATCGAGCCCTAAATTACGTTAGCTCCTGGCAAGGCCAGCTATCTCTGATTTTATTTACGGTATGTGTGATTGGTCCGGTTTTTTTTGTTGACCGTGTGTTGCGCAAACTGTATGGCAAACACATTGATCGGTTAAAATTGGTGCTGGCCGAGTTTGATAAATCCGAAGAGGAGTAAATTAGCTTATAAAAAAACCTATTGATGAAGGTTAGCGTAGGCTGATAAGCCAGATCAACAATAGGACAACAACTAGTAAGATGGCCGTCCAACGAATGGAGGCCGAGTAGCGTGGAAATTCATATTGACAAATCGGACAGGTTTTTAAACCAACCTCAATCTCCATCGCACACGAAGGGCATTCTTTTTTCTTCATCAGGTGTTGAGCCACTTTAAAAACTTACCCACCCACGTGCGTGGCTTTTGTTCTGGTTTTAGTTCAACTTGTACTTCGTCAGCCTCATCATAAAGACGGACAGCTTTTACAGGCTGTGTGTTTTTAATCTTATTCAGGTAATTAATGCGCTTGCGTTCTTTCTCTTCTTCCAATGCCTTTTTTCTGCGCTCTTCTTTTTCGCGAGCTTCAGCATCGCGCTGTTGAGCCACAGGATTGCGCCATTGTTTTTCGGTACGCTCTACTGGCTTTCTGGGCTTGTCTTTTGGTTCGCGCTTCGGTTTTTGTTCGGCCTGATTTTCTCCTTCGGCTTTTGGCTCTTCTTTTTTTCGCGGAGCAGGTAATTCTATTTTGCCTAACACTTTTAATCCGGCCAACTCAACTTTAGGCGCACGAATGGTTTCGTTATCATACGCAAGCTCGGGCTTTGCCTCCACAACAACTTCCGGTTGTGGCTCAACCTTTTCCACTACAACCTCGGCAACAAAAGCTTCCGTTTCTGGCTGTGGCTCGGGTTCTTCCTGCGTTTGCACGGCCATAATTTCATTCAGGCGATCGGGGGCAAAGTGTAGTACAAGCTGTTTTACCAGATCATCCGTTAGTTTGGCGTTCGATCCGTCTTCTAAAAATTGCTGGTGTTTGGCCAGCACATCCACAATCTGAGAGGGTCTTACCGAAAGTTTTCGGGCTAATTGTCCGAGGCGCATAAGTTCAGTCTAAATTTCCGGGCGCAAATATAGTTTGTTCTGCCCAAATTGGTTGCTGTTTACTGGTCACTGG
>DPSB01000162.1 GCA_003537495.1 Cytophagales bacterium
TTGTCTATCGGTGGCTACTCCCGAAAACTCATGTCTAAAATGCTGCATATCGGAATTCCATCTGGTTCGCAGTATATTTTTGAAGCGGGTGCTTTTGGATTTTCGGCCATTATGATGGGCTGGATCGGTACAACTGCGTTAGCCGCACATCAGATTGCGATTAATCTGGCTACTATAAGTTATATGACTACATCGGGGTTAGGGGCAGCCGCTACTATTCGTGTAGGAAACTTTTTAGGGCAACATGATAGAAAAAATCTTCGCGCTTCTGCTTTCGCGATGATCTGGATGGCAGCAGGTATTATGACAGTGTGGGCTTTGTTATTTATAGTTGGCAAAGAATTTTTACCCGCGTTGTATATCGATGATGTTGCCGTTATACAACTAACCGCGTCACTCATGATCATTGCTGCATTCTTTCAACTATCCGATGGTATTCAGGTAGTAACAGCCGGTGCTTTGCGCGGATTGCAGGATGTAAAAATTCCTTCACTACTAATCTTTGTTGCGTATTGGATTATTGCATTACCACTCGGGTATGTATTAGCATTTGTTTTGGATTGGGCTGCATGGGGTATCTGGATTGGGTTGCTCATTGGGCTTACCATTACAGCCACGGCTATGGTAATCCGGTTTAACCGCTTATCGCGAACAGCAGTTAAAGACTAACAGGCTCACTTAAGTTTTTTCGCAAGCCGGATAAAAATCTTACCTTTCTAAACTAACATTTCTCCTATGGAATCTGCTCGCCCGGTTAAATACTCGCAAACCACCATTACCGAATTAATGATTCCGAGTTATGCCAACTTTGGCGGCAAAATTCATGGGGGCACATTACTTTCGCTAATGGACAAAGTAGCGTATGCGGCAGCCAGTAAACATGCCGGTACGTATTGCGTAACGGTTACGGTGGATAAAGTTGAATTTCTTCAACCGGTAGAAGTGGGCGAATTGGTTTCCATGCATGCATCCGTAAATTATGTAGGTCGAACTTCGCTGGTAGTAGGCATTCGGGTGGAGTCGCAAAACATAAAAACCGGAAAGGTAAAACATACTAATTCTTCTTTCTTTACCATGGTGGCCAAAGACGATAACGATAAACCGGCTGTAGTTCCCGAACTTATTCTAGAAAATAAAGAAGATATAAAACGATTTATTGAAGCCATGCGGGTAAAAGAAATCAGAAATGCCATGCGCGAACAAATGGACGATGCCAAATCGCACATTGAAGTAGAACGGGCCGAAGAAATTTTAAAAGACCAGCGGTGTAAAATTCAACTTTCTTAGTGGGCCGTTTTGCCTTTATCATATAAATGATATAATTTTGATACATGGCAATTATTAAACCTATTTCCGACTTACGAAACAAATCGAACGAAATTTCGGCCTTAGCGCATGAGAGTAAGGAGCCTATTTATATTACCAAAAATGGTGAGGGTGATCTTGTAGTACTTTCCGTATCGAATTACCGCAGCATGCAAAAGAAAATTGAGTTGCTCGGCAAGCTAGCTGAAGCGCAAGCCCAGGTGGTATCAGGCGCCAAAACCAAATCACTAAAAGAATTATCAGCAACCATGCGAAAACGCTTGCATGAGAAAAAAGCTTGATGTACGTTTCTTACCCGCTGCTGAAGAGGACATAGCCGAAATCATTGATTACATTGCTTTGGATAATGTTTCGGCTGCATCAACTTTCTTTGATAAACTGGAGAAGAAATTTGAATACCTAAGTGAGTTTCCGCAAGCCGGCATCAAACGAACCGAGAAAGAACTTTCAAAAGCGGGATATTATTCGCTTGTTTTCGGTAACTATATTATTTTTTACACTTTTGATTCTGGAATGTTAACCGTGCATCGTGTACTTAGCAGCTATAGGGATTATCTTAAATTCTTTTAGTTAAAATCGACCAATCTTAAAACAAATATGAAAATCATTTTCTCAATACTCTTACTCTCAGTTTCGCTCTTAACATCAGGTCAACCCGTAATCCTATCCCAACGCGATCAGGCTCGTGTAATTGACGAACTGCTGGAAGATCGATTACGCAATACCTTGCCTGCACTAATGCGCAGAGAGGGTTTCGATATGTGGGTAATCATTTCGCGCGAGTACAATGAAGATCCGGTAATCCGCACCCTGCTACCTGCCACCTGGCATGCAGCCCGCAGAACAACCATGCTGGTTGTGTTCGATCGGGGTACTGATAAAGAAGTGGAGTACCTGGCTGTAGCCCGCTACGATGTGGGTAAAGTTTTTAAACGCGCATGGGATCCGGATGCCAATCCTGACCAGTGGGCACAACTCGGAAAAATTATTGCCGAACGTAATCCTAAAAAGATAGGCGTTAACAAAGCACCGCATTACGGCCATGCCGATGGATTAACCAGCAACGATTATGATAACCTATTGAGAGTACTTCCAAAAAACTTACAACCCAAAGTTACCTCAGCACAAAATCTGGCTGTGAGCTGGTTGGAAACCCGCACCGAAAAAGAGATGGTGCTCTATCAGCAAATCTGCCGCATTGCACACGATATTATTCAAGAAGGTTTTTCTGATATGGCTATTCAACCGGGGGTAACCACTACCGAAGACGTAGTGTGGTGGTATCGCGAGCGTATTGAAGAATTAAAATTAGATACCTGGTTTCATACATCGGTTTCAGTACAACGTAACGAGCCCGAAGCCATCACACTTAAACGACCACAGCCACTCGTTATTCAACCTGGAGATTTACTGCATGTTGATTTTGGTATAACCTATTTGCGCTTAAACACCGATACACAACAGCATGCGTACATCTTGAAAGCAGGCGAAACGGAAGCTCCAAAATATTTACGTGATGCCTTTGCCAAAGGAAATCGCTTGCAGGATATTTTAACCTCGCATTTTAAAGAAGGTCGTACGGGTAATGAGATATTGAAGGCAACGCGCGACCAGGCTATTGCAGAAGGAATAACGCCATCTATCTATACACATCCTATCGGGTTTCACGGCCACGCAGCGGGCACAACTATTGGCATGTGGGATATGCAAGGTGGTGTTCCGTTTACCGGAGATTACCCGATGCATTATAAAACTGCTTATTCCATCGAGCTGAATTGCACGGTTAACATCCCCGAATGGAAAAAAGACATCCGTATCCAATTGGAGGAAGATGGCTATTTTGACGAGACAGGTTTTCGCTACATAGATGGCCGCCAGAAAGAGTTGATCTTACTTCCAAAGTCTGATAAAATCAACAGGCAATAAGTTGTTGAAAAAATGCGGGCACTGCGAACCTTTCATACATTCTATTGTCTCTTTGCATTTTCGGTGGTATTCCTGCTTTTCTTCCCACTGTTTCTAATCCCCATTGTATTTAAAAATCAGTATAAACTGGTAGGCGTTTTTAACCGATGGTGGGCTTATATTCTTTTCCCCATCTGTTTCATTCCCTATAAAGTAAGCAGCAAGTCAAAGCTGAGTGCAAATCAGCAATACATATTTTGTCCTAACCACTTTTCCTATCTGGATATTCCTGCTATGGGGCTCAATCCCACCAACGCCATTTTTGTAGGTAAAAATGACATGGAGCACATACCGTTGTTCGGATTTATGTATAGAAAATTGCATATCACGGTTGACCGATCTAAACTCCGAAGCAGGGTAAACTCATTGTTACAGGCCATGCAAGCAGCTGATGATGGAAAAAGCCTTATTATCTTCCCCGAAGGGGGCGTTTACACTAAACAACCTCCTCAGATGGTGGGCTTTAAAGATGGAGCCTTTCGCATTGCCATCGAAAAACAAATTCCGATTGTGCCCGTAACCATTCCTTACAATTGGATAATTTTACCTGATCGTTCCCCGTTAAGAATCCACACGGGAACGGTACATGTAATCTTTCACGAACCAGTTGGGCCAAAAGGCTATACATTGGATACCCTGGAAGAGTACAAAAAAGAAGTTTATCAAGTGATCGACAAGGAGCTATCCGTATGCAACTCGACAAAGAAACCCTGAACAAAATCGCACACCTGGCGCGGTTGGAGTTTAACGAAAAAGATACCGAAGCTATGTTAGGTGACATGTCGAATATTTTATCGTTTGTAGAAAAATTGAATGAAGTAAATACCGATGGTGTAGAGCCACTTACTACCATGAGCCACGAGGTAAATGCCTTACGGGAAGATAAGACTGGTACACATCTGGATAGAAATCGCGCACTGGAAAATGCTCCAAAAAAAGATGACACCTATTTTAGAGTACCTAAAGTATTGGAGTAATTTCTGTCTGAACAATAACACATGACACTCGCATTCTGGAAAACCTGGCCAAAAGCCGAACAATTTTTTTTAGCCATATTGGGAGTACTCTTCCTAAGTTCCATTCTACTTTTCTGGTATGCTTACTTCCAGCATCCGGCACCAGCCATTACGTGGGAGCACTATGAAGAAATTCAAAATGAAGAAGTAACACTGCGCACTATTTCTGTAGGCATATTCGAAGTACCCGTAAAGGCCGATAACTTTTTTGTGTTCGAAACACAACTGGGTAGTCCGCTAAATGTAAGTACACCCTACCTGTATTTTTATCTCGCACTGTTTACGATCTGCATCTGCGTGTTGCTAACCATTATTACCACACTAAAACGATTTTGGTTTCTGGCGGGAATGACTGTCTTCTCGGTTTTTACCGTTTCCCTCAACCTTGAAGCATTTGCCATTATGGGGCTTACCAACAAGTATCCTACATTCGTATTTTTGTTTACGTGCATTTCACTTTGCTATTACTTGCATGCTATTGGCATTCAGCTTTCATTTTTTAAAAGACTTGGGTTAATTACCATAGTGTTTACGATTGCGGGTTTCGTAATTTCATTTTATAGCGAAACAGCGCTTCCTTTCTTGCACTTATCGGCAAACAGCTACATTTTTAGTATCGTACTTAAAGTAGTATTTATTCTGTTGATCGGACACGAAATACCAGCATCGTTTATCAATGTTATAACCACTGGTGTACGACAAACCAAAAGTTTACGCCATTTTTTAGTGATCTCAGGATTTTACTTATTGAATCTGATCCTGGCCTACATCAAAGAAATTGGCTACCTCGATTGGAACATCTGGCTAATCAATACGTATGTGTTGCTCACACTATCGGCTGTTCTTAGTGTTTGGGGATTTATTCAGCGTTGCAATCAGGATGACTCCATGTTTGTTTCAGACTCACGGGCAGCGTTTTTGATTCTTGCGCTTGGAATAATCTCATTTTCAACTTTTGGGTTACTTTTCATCTCAGCCAATGAAAATGCAATTGAGGTTTTGCATGATATTATTTTATATAGCCATGCCGGTTATGGTATCATTTTCTTGTTCTATGTGTTTGCCAACTTCGGCTCCATGCTAACACAAAATCTGCAGGTGAGTAAAGTGTTATACAAGCCTACGGTAATGTTTTACCTTACATTCCGTATTATGGGTTTTATTACCTGCATGGCCTTTCTTATTTACGATACCAGTTACCGTACACTTACCGATCAACTTTACGCATCGTATTACAATGGTCTGGGCGATGTTTATTACCAACAAGGAGCCGATCAAATAGCTGAAGGGTATTACAACAAATCTGTTTTATACCGAAACCAGAATCATCATGCACACTATGCTATGGCTTTTATTCATGAAACCAGATTGGAACTGCTGAAGAAAAAGAGTGAACTCGCAGCTATTAGCTTTTCTAATCCCTCGGTAGAAGCTTTTATTAATCTAAGCGAAACCTTTCACGAAACGGGTGAAGCGCGTGAAGCGTTAGTGCTGTTGAAAGAAGCCAAGAAAAAATTTCCAGAAAGCGGCATCGTTAATAATGCACTGGGAGTTGCTTTTGCAAGATTGAGGGTATCCGATTCCGCATTACTTTCTTTTCAGGAAGCACGGAAAGACAAGGCCATTAGAATTGCTGCTGAAACCAACTTACTTGCTGCCAGTGCGAAGTTCAAAGTAAACTATCCTGCCGATTCGCTGCTTGAATTAGTTGGCGCCAGTAAAGAAGGCGCTGTTGCCAATGCGTTAGCGTTGGCCAACATGCAAAACATTGAAATTAAAAATGAATTTATTGCTAACAGCGATACCATCTGGACACCCACACGCGTAACGTACCTCTGCAATTATCTGATCAACCGACCCACAGCCCTCGACACCGCAGCGATAAAAGAAATTATTGAAGTCGCCCGCAAACCCATTAACGAATATTATACTGAAGCCGTGGTGGTTGCAGCCGCACAAGCATTATACGCGCAAGGTAAAGCGAAACTGGCCTTTGATCTTGCCCGCGAAATGGCCTTCCGATCAGGGCGCGGTCGCTACTATGCGCTACTGGGTTATTGGGCTCTGGAACAAAACAATCCGGCAATTGCAACTAATTATTTCCAGATCGCCAAAGAGAAAAAAATAAAACATGCTGATTTGTATGAAGCATTGGCGCTTACCGAAGCCGATAGTATTTATCTGGCTAAACCCTTGTGGGATAGCCTGGCACTAACTGCCGAAAAAGCAGACAAACCATTGGTACTCGTTATGCAAAAAATTCTGGCTGTAAAGCCAAATCAAGTAAGTGAGCTAACCGATGAAGAAAAATATTGGTATGCCCGGTATCGGATTCCATTAGCTGACAGTTCTAAGTTCTTTGAAGTTGTTAAATTAATTGGTAAACCTGACTTGCAAACCCATGCTTTGTTAGATGCCGCAAAAAAATGGTATCAAAAAGATGAACTGGAAGCAGCAGCTACTTACCTGAATAAAATTGAGGCAACTTCATCAGTAAAAACCAACAACGAATTGCTGATTTATCAGCTTCTTCTGTTGGCTCAATTGGATTCTGAAACTTTTCAGAAACAACAAATAGAATTTACAAAGAATATCCGTGCTTCGTTTCCTAACGAAGTAATTTTACTTGAAACCTGGCAAGCTGAACTGTCGGGTAAACCTGAATATGTTAAGGATAACTACAACCACCTTAGCAATGCCAGCATTCATTTTGAAGATGGCTTAGTGGCATCTGCTCACTACTTTGAAAGCGATACAACAGACAGGCTTAAGCCATATTCCATTTTGGTTAGTGGATTGATTGCGCGGCCCAAGTCAATTAAACTTTTGAAAGCACACACCAAATATGCAGCAAAGATTGGCTTTGATTCAGAGGCTAATGAAAGTCTTGAAAAACTGCGGCAACTTTTATCGATCCAGGCATTCAATCGGTTTGTAACGGAAAACCCAGAGATTTTTACCGTTGAGGACGAGCTCCTCTAACTACTTTTAGAGATGCATCTGGTTCTATTACCGCCATCATTTTCTTACTTTTGCTCACCTAATATATCCTCATGGAAAAAAATGTTCCCTTAAACGATTTGCATGTTAAACTGGGCGGCAAGATGGTACCCTTTGCGGGATTTAATATGCCGGTTCGCTACTCGTCTGATATTGAAGAACACATGACCGTGCGCAATGGCGTGGGTGTGTTTGATGTTTCGCACATGGGGGAGTTTAAAGTGGAGGGCCCTAACGCATTGGATTTGATTCAACGCATTACCAGCAACGATGCTTCCAAACTTGTGGATGGGCAGGCGCAATACACGTGCTTACCCAATGATCAAGGTGGTATTGTAGATGACCTGATTGTTTACCGGATAAAAGAGAACGACTATTTTATTGTAGTAAATGCAGGCAACATTGATAAAGATTGGAGCTGGTTTGTTAAGCACAACACAAATGGTGCAACGTTAAAAAACCTTTCTGCTGAGTATTGTCTGTTCGCGGTACAAGGCCCTAAAGCGGTATCGGTATTGCAAAAATTAACCACTACCGACTTAAGCACGGTCAAATATTATCACTTTGCCATAGGCACATTTGCGGGTGTTGAAAATGTTATCATGAGTAACACCGGTTATACAGGCGCGGGCGGTTTTGAGATTTATGTAAAAAATGCAGATGCTGAAAAAGTATGGAACGCCATTTTTGAAGCCGGTAAAGATGTGGATATTAAACCGATTGGTCTTGGTGCACGCGATACATTAAGACTTGAAATGGGTTTCTGTTTATATGGCAACGATATTGACGATACAACCTCACCACTTGAAGCCGGATTAGGATGGATCACCAAGTTCACCAAAGAATTTACCAACAGTGCCAATCTAAAGAAACAAAAAGAAGAAGGTGTAAAAAGAAAATTGGTTGGTTTCAAAATGATCGATCGCGGTATTCCACGCCACGATTATATATTAAAAGATGCAGCCGGAAATGCAATTGGTAAAGTTACATCCGGAACACAATCGCCATTGTTAAATGTAGGGATTGGCCTCGGGTATGTAACAACAGGCCATGCCACGGTTGGCTCTGAGATTTTTGTAGACGTACGAGGAAAAAGTCTGAAAGCGGCTGTCGTTAAATTGCCATTTATCTAAAACTTTGATTTTTTTGATTGGCCTGATGATTTATGATTAAATCAGAGTACAAATATTCAGAGTTAACAGGTAAGATTATAGGTTGTGCAATGGAAGTTCATAACATTTTGGGAAATGGTTTTCAAGAGGTGACATATGAAATCAATTGATGTTTGTTTAAGTCCGGAACTGATTCATCTATATAAACTGGAAGACAGAACAGTTGTAGTGGTTGATATACTCCGGGCAACTTCGTGTATGGTTACTGCTTTTGCACACGGTGCGGATCGCATTGTGCCCTTTGCAAGCCAGGAAGAATGCCTTCAAATGAAAACGAGAGGGTACATTACTTCGGGCGAACGCGATGGAAAAAAAGTAGAAGGCTTCGATAAGGGCAACTCCCCCTTTGAATACATGGGTGGGCAAGTGGCTGGAAAAAAAATTGCCTTCACTACTACAAACGGTACGCAAGCCATCGAAAAATCAAAGTCAGCAAAAGAAATTATCATAGGCAGCTTTTTGAATCTCGCTTCTATTACCAAGTATCTTTTATTTAGCCACAACAACATTCTGGTTGTTTGTGCGGGCTGGAAAGGAAAAGTAAATCTGGAAGACACACTGTTTGCAGGAGCTTTGGTTGAACGATTAAAAAATCACATCGAGCCCGATTGCGATGCGCCATTAGCTGCACAACGTTTGTATAATCAGGCTAAAGATAATATGGTTGAGTATCTGAGTGCCTCATCGCACGTAAAACGTTTACAGCGACTCAACATTCAAAAAGACATTGAGTATTGTTTAACGCCCGATCAATATACCGTAATACCAAAATTGGTACGGGGCGAACTGGTTTGCTGATTACTTCAGCTTAGGATTTTGATGGTGGCGATCTTTATCGCGACTCGTTTTCTTTTCAAGATTTTTTTGAAACGCTTCCGTGAGATTAATGCCCGTTTGATTGGCTAAACAAATCAACACCCACAACACATCGGCCATCTCATCACCCAGGTCTTTATTCTTGTCGGATTCTTTCTCGGATTGATCACCATACCTGCGCGCCATGATGCGCGCTACCTCACCAACTTCTTCCGTTAGAATAGCCATGTTGGTAAGTTC
>DPSB01000437.1 GCA_003537495.1 Cytophagales bacterium
CCAGTTGATTGCGATTATCCTCGCTAACTTTCTTATACCGGCAACGGCAGCATTCTTTCCAGATACGTCCAATTACCTGATTGTTTGTAACGTTAGCATTGTAGGGTCGTTAACATGTTTGATTATTATTGCCAGTAAATACACGCTGGCGCGAATCAGCACCGATGCAAGTGTAAGGCAAGAAACCAGCTTCGGAAAAATCTTTGGTGATCGGTACATCCGGCTGCTTTCTGTTTTCCTGATCGTGTCAATGGTCACGTTCAGTTTGAATCAGTTCACGTTTCAAACTTTGCTGAATAAGCAATATCCGGATCAGCGCGATCTTACCAACTTCCTCGCTTACTTCAACGGTACTATTTATGCGTTAAGCCTATTGATGCAGTTGTTTGTAAACGATCGTATTCTTGGCACATACGGCATCCGTATTTCACTTTTTGTTTTACCTATTGTGGTGGCCTTACTTTCCGTAGGCTCCGTTTTATCAGGATTTTTTCTGGGCTACGATGCCTTACTCAGCCCGCAAACCTACATCTACTTTTTCCTGTTTGTGGCCGTTACGCGCCTGTTCAATACCATGCTCAAAGACTCGCTGGAGAGCCCAATCTACAAGCTGCTATTCATTCCATTGGACAACCGGTTTAGGTTCAGTATTCAAACCAAAGTAGAGGGAGTTGTTAACGAATCGGGCCGTTTCCTCGCTGGGGTATTCATCTTTCTGTTTGCGCTTATTCCCTTCTTTAAAATAGTCTGGATACCCATATTTGTACTTGGGTTAATCTTAGCTTACTACAAAGTGATTCAAAATTTATATCAAGAATACAGGGAAAAGATCAAGTCTAAGCTAGAGCATACAGGTGAGGGGCAGGAGCGGTTGGAGGTAGGGTATAAGCAGATTGCTACGCGGCTGGAATCAAACCTGCAGACGGATGATTCGGCTAAAGCCGTGTTCTCTTTTAAGTTGCTTGAAAAAATTGAACCGGCTAAGGTTAACGTGTGGGTAAACACGCTCATGAAAAATTCGCAAGAGGCTACCAAAGATTTTGCACAGCGCAAGATGAATGAGTTGAAAGGCTTATCGGTTTCAGAAAACTACGTGATCCGGATTGACAAAGACAAACAATCGGATGACAAGAACATTCTAACACGCAACGAACTGGATTCAATTTTAAACAGTGGTGGCGATATTCAGAAAACAAGAATCCAACGGCTGGCAAGATCAACTGATGTGAAAGACCGGCACTATTGTGCAGAGTTATTGTTACACTCACAGAATCGTGAAAACATTTCATTCCTGATTGAACTTCTAAACGACAATAATCATAAAGTAAGAAGTGCGGCAATCAAGACTGCGATTAAGCGAAACGACAACGAAGTTATTGCTGCATTAATCGAAAATCTGGGTCAGGTTGAATATGCGAATGAGGCCATGAATGCCTTGATACTGGTGGGAGATCCAGCGCTTTCTTTTCTTGATAATGCTTTTTACCGTCCGGGGCAAAATTCAGCAACTATGCTAAGGTTGGTTCAGATTATTGGTGTGATTGGTGGCAACCGGGCCAAAGAAATTCTCTGGAACAAAATTGATTATCCTGATAAGGTAATTGTATCGCAGGTGCTGCTTGCCTTGGGCGAATCAGGTTTTAAAGCGGGCATGTCTCAGATCAGTCGCATCAAGTATGCAATTGAATCGGACATTGGAGCCATTGCCTGGAATCTGGGAGCGCTTACCGAAGTAGGCGATGGCGAGGAATCTCGTGTGGTGCGCAGAGCATTGAATCGGGAGATCAAAAATGACATTGAACACATCTACATGTTGCTGGCCATGTTGTACGATACCCGGTCTATTCAGTTAGTTAAAGAGAACATTGATAGTGGCACAGCCGAAGGTGTTACATATGCCATTGAACTGTTGGACGTGTTCCTTTCAGAGTAACTTAAGATGCGGGTGTTACCCGTGTTGGACGACCTGAGTACTTCAGAGAAAATTAAGCGCTTAGAGATTTTTTACCCACGTGTACAATTGGATGAAAAATTGGTGCTTAAATTCCTGATAAACAGAGATTTTACCCAGAGTAACCGATGGACAAAAGCAACTGTTTTACATCAAATTGGCGTTCAGAAAATATCCGAGTTTAACCTGGATCTTATTGCACAAATCTTTAATCCGGATCAACTCATTTGCGAAACCGCAGCCTGGGCCTTAAACCAGATTGATCCGACTCTATACACGACACACGTAGCCAGGCTCGGAGCTGATGTTAAGCGAGCTCTTGATAAGTCGGTGCTGGGTGGAGGTGTTAATCTGATGTTGTTCGACAAGGTGTTGTTCTTTCAGCAAACAGAACTGTTTGATGATGTACCCGGAATTACGCTTTCGTATCTGGCCGATGTAACCAAAACCATAAACCTGGACGAGGGCAAGACATTAATCGTGGACGAATCGCAGAACACAGACTTTTATATTGTTTTTCAGGGCGAAGTAGATTACTACGATCATAACAAGAAGGTGATTACTTACCAACCCGGCCAGTTTGTGGGTGAACGATTATCGAGTTCAGGCTACATTAACAGCCATACATTAAAGGCCGGTCAGAAGTCTGTTTTGCTGAAGGTAAATAAGGAGCAGTTCTACGAACTTCTTGCCGAGCACGTACACATGGCTGACAAGTTTTTGGAATATATCT
>DPSB01000060.1 GCA_003537495.1 Cytophagales bacterium
AATTGCTTTACGCGCAGGTTGTTTTTGAAATCAGTCAGGATAAAGCTATTCTTCAAAAAGTATATGTGAGTGACCGTTCGCGGGAAGGCGTGGCTGGTTTTGTAATCTTCTTTTTCGTTAGTATCTTCCATCACTTAATCTTAAAAAATGGAAATCCTATTAATTTACATGTTTATCTGCGCGATTTCGGCTGGAGCTGCTGCAAAGAAAGGTTGGAATCTATGGGATAGCTTTATTTTGGCAATTATGTTAAGTCCTTTGATTATTGCCAGAAGATTTTTTACCGAGGCGGATTAGTGTTTTTTCTGAAAGACAATTTCAGAATATGCTTCTCCCAACTCTTCTTTAGGTTCTGAGGGCATTCTAATCAATTCATTTTTTGAGTTTACAACCAATACTATTTTAGGAGAACCACTCTTCACTACTATTTTCTTTTTCGGATCGGAACTTAACCAGCCCCAAATTTCAATTGTTTCCAGAATAACGCTATCATTTGCATGTGCCCACGAGCCGATGGTCATTCTCTTGCCCTCCTTAAAATTCTCAGTAATGGTGAATTTGCCATTCGTCTTGAGCGTAATGATTGCAGTGTCATTAGAAACATTAATGGAGGAATAGCTGCCAATCAAATTCTTTTGCTGACCAAATGTGAAAGTGGCAGATAAGGTAATCGCCAAAATGCTTACAAACTTAATAATCGAAGGTTTAGTCATAATCGACAGTGATTTCTTGGCTTAAATAAGAATGTAAGATCTTGATAAGATAGTCTACTTAAATACAGATTATCTTGTTAAAAGATTACATATACCAACGACTCTTTGTGTTCCATTAGCTCGTAAATCAGTTTAGCTTACTTCCTAAATAACGAATCCACAAATTCATTTTTATTAAACACCTGCAGGTCGTTCACTTTTTCACCTACGCCAATGTAGCGCACGGGTATTTTAAATTCATCACTAATTCCTATCACTACTCCGCCTTTAGCGGTACCATCTAATTTGGTTATAGCTAAACAAGTTACATCAGTAGCTTTGGTAAACTCGCGCGCTTGTATTACCGCGTTTTGTCCGGTACTTCCATCCAATACTAACATCACATCGTGTGGAGCATCGGGAATTACTTTTTGCATCACGCGTTTTATCTTCGATAGTTCAGCCATCAGGTTTACCTTGGTGTGTAATCGTCCTGCCGTATCAATAATTATTACATCGGCATTTTCTTTTGCGCCATATTCAACAGCATCGTAAGCCACAGCCGAAGGATCGGTGTTCATGCCTCTTGCAATTACGGGTACACCTACACGCTCGCCCCAAAGTTTTAGTTGATCTACTGCTGCTGCCCGAAAAGTATCAGCAGCACCCAGCACTACCGATTTTCCACTTTTCTTAAACTGTGCTGAGAGTTTACCGATAGTAGTTGTTTTGCCCACACCATTAACACCCACCACCATCAGTACATAAGGCTTTTTGTTTTGAGGTATCTCAAAGGTTTGGTTAGTGTTGGTTTCGGCTAATAAGCCGGCAATTTCTTCTTTCAGTATTCTGTCTAATTCGGAAGTGCCGAGATATTTATCGCGGGCTACACGGGCCTGAATACGCTCAATAATTTTAAGTGCGGTATTGATACCTACATCAGAAGATACACGTGTTTCTTCCAGATTGTCCAGTACTTCATCATCTACAGTCGATTTACCGGCAATAGCTTTTCCAAGCTTCCCAAAAAAACTTTCTTTTGACCGCTCAAGGCCTTTGTCGAGGCTCTCTTTGTTTTCTTTAGAGAACAGGTTAGATAAAAAAGACATGCGGTGAAGTTAGTTAAGTAAAACAGATAATTTATGATGTTGAGGTTAAAGGTTGTGAGGACACAAACCTTGGGAATCTGGATAATCGTAGCCGCACAACCCCAAAACAAAAAAGTCCCGCAAAGGGGACTTTTATTTTCAGTAATAAGAAAAAGCAATTACCCTTTCTTAGCCAATGTTTCTTTTACCAGATCAGAAACAACAATTTCTTCTTTGAAAATATACGCACCTGTTTTTTCAGAGCGTACCGCACGAATCACTTTAGCGTAATTCTTGCCATCTGTTTTCTTTAAGGATGCAACAACTTTCTTTGCCATGATTACTTAATTTCTTTGTGAAGAGTATACTTTTTCAATACCGGATTGTATTTCTTTAACTCAATACGCTCGGTAGTGTTTTTACGGTTTTTGGTGGTAATGTAGCGACTCATGCCAGCCTGGCCTGTAGTCTTGTGTTCTGTACACTCTAATATTACCTGTATTCTGTTACCTTTCTTTGCCATGATGCAGCCTGATTAATCGTGATTAGATGGAAAGCGTTCCTTTAGCCTTAGCTTCTTTTAAAACAGCCGTAATACCTTTCAGATTAATGGTCTTAATGGCTTTTGCAGAAAGCTTCAACGTAATCCACTTGTCTTCTTCAGGAATGAAGAAACGCTTGGTTTGAAGATTAGGGTAGAACCTGCGCTTGGTCTTGTTGTTCGCGTGCGATACATTGTTTCCAACCTGAGGTCTTTTTCCGGTAATTTGACAAACTCGTGCCATACGTAGTTATTGAATTGGTTACCCCTCTTAAAAAAGGGACTGCAAATATCGGGAAATCGACCCCAATTATCCAAGTTCGCACAAGAATTAGATAGAAAAGATCAATCATTAGCGCCCCCTTCAGCCTGAAATGGGCAGTTTTGATTACTTTAAGAAGCCCAAATTTTACACCCATGAATAGATTTTTAGTGCTTATAGCCTGCTTTTCAGTTTCTTCCTTGTTTGGACAAAACAGAAATATCGATAGCCTCAAGGTATTGGTAGAGACTGAAAAAGATGAGGAAAAGACCATTAAAAACCTTTTGGAGTTGTGTTGGGAGTATCATTTTGTGGATGCGGAGGTAGCCCGCGAATACGGCCAGAAAGCGCTAACCCTTGCCAGAAAGTACAATCAGACCGATTATGAAGTAGAAGCACTTCACAATTTAGGGGTTACACATGAATCTCAGAGCAATTACGCCAAAGCCCTAGAATTGGAGCTGGAGGCGCTTACGTTGCGAAAACAAATTGGTGATGACCTCAAAACCGCTAACACTCTTAACAATCTGGGGATAATTTATGATGAAATGGGTGACTATAAGAAGGCTCTTGAATACTATTATCAAGCACGCAAAATTTATGAGGACCTTGAAAACGATGAAAAGATTGCCATGGTACTTGTAAACATAGCCATCGTGCTTAAAGCCCAGGGTGAATATAAACAGGTGGCCCAGTCTTATTATGAAGCACTGGCTATTTATACCAAAACCCAAAATGCATTTGGTGTAGCGGTGTGTCATGCTAACCTCGGGTCGGTTTATTATTATATGAAACAATATGACAGCGCCCTTTATTACTCCAATCTAGGAACCGAGGAGTTTCAAAAACAAAACATCAGGCAGTTTTTGCCTACAACGTTGTGTAATGCGGGCATGGCATACCACAAACTGGGCAATACCGAAAAAGCATTGGTTTATCTGGATCGGTCGAAAGCGCTCAATAGAGAGTTTGACAATAAAAAAGAAGTCGCGTTCGTGTTAATTTATCAGGCTGGTGTTTATAAAAATGAAGGTGAGCTAACCATAGCCGAAAATCTGGCGAGCGAAGCATTGGAGATTGCCCTGCAAATTCAGGCTTTGCAACAAGTTATGGATGCCCGGCTTGTTCTGGCCGAAATTAAAGCCAGCAAAAAGCAGTTTGCTGATGCTTACAAGGAGTACCACGAATATGTTTTAGTGAAGGATTCATTGTTTCAAAAGGAAAAGTCTAAACAAATGGCCGAACTGCAAACACAGTATGAAACCGTAAAAAAAGAAAATGAGATTCTATTATTAACGCAAGAGAATCAACTTAAAGATTCCAGACTCGCGCAAAGTATGCAAGCTATTATTATTCTGCTGGTAGTACTGGCACTCATTCTGGCGCTTGGTTATTTATGGAAAAACCGCTTGCGGCTAAAACAACAAGCGGAGCTGCAAGCAACGCGGGCTGCTTTGCGCGAAGGACAATTGAAAGCGGTTATCGCTTCACAAGAAGAAGAGCGGAAGCGTTTTGCGGCCGATCTGCACGATGGTTTCGGACAAATGATTTCGGCCTTGCGCCTGAGTCTGTCTAAGGAAAAAATTGAGAAGCCAACCGTTGAGCATGCGCTTGGGGTGTTAAACGATATGAATCTGGAAATACGCAACATCGCCTTTAACCTGATGCCACAGGTGTTGGTAAAAAATGGATTAGATGAAGCATTGAAAGAGTTTGCAGCCCGCATCAATCGGGCGGAGTCAGTCTCTGTTGCTGTGCAAACTTTTGATCTGGATGCCAATATGCCAGACGAATTGCGCATTGCGTTGTATCGGATTTGCCAAGAATGGGTTAACAACATATTAAAGTATGGCCAGGCCAATCAGGTTACTATACAAATGGTTCAGCATCCGCAAGAACTTGTTCTTACCATTGAAGATGATGGTGTTGGATTTGACTTAACAGCATTAACATCCGGCCACGGAAATGGCTGGAAGAATATCAACTCACGATTGCACATGATAAAGGGGAGCATAGAAGTAGACACCACACCGGGCCGTAGAGGAACTACGATGGTGGCAACAGTGCCTTTGGGCATTGCACAGGCCGCCTAAACTCCGTACTGCTACTGATTTTATTATACCTGAATGCAGGTATTTAACCAAAAACAAAACGCAGGTACTTTGGCTGCGTGAAAGTTTCGGCAGAGTATACGTTTAAAAATAGTGCAGGTGATAAACCCTGCACGGTAATCTTAACCGACTACAACCTGATTGTGCAGAAAGGCGACTATGAGCGTTCTATTCCGTATGCCAACATTGCATCGGTGCGGTTGTGCCGGTCGCAAAAAAAATTTACAGCTGTTGTACAACCCGATGGCCAATCAGCCATTACCATTAGCAACCAGTTTTATTTATCAGGTCGCGAGTGCGAAGACCGGTCGCGTCAGTATGCTACGTTTGTACGCATACTTCATTTTCATTTAAAAGATAAAAGTACACCTGAGTATGTGTGTGGTAAACACTTGCACAGCCTGATAATCTGGGCGTGTACTTTAGTAGTGTTATCTTTTGCATTGGCCTTTGTATTGGAGTATTTTAATCTGAATCCACTAAGCACGTGGGGTCTGGCATTGTTAATTTCTGGTGCATTGTTGTTGATATTAACGGCAACCAATTGGGGGCGCTTCCCCAACATTTACAAACCCGATCAAATTCCGTTTCAATTCTTGCCTCAGTAGTTAGCTTACATTTGTGTAGAACTTAATCACGGTCTATCTTTAAGTCAGATTATTGCCAATGAGCCTGAACCTTCCGATTAAACTTATGCTGGTTGATGACCACCGTATTGTGTTGGATGGTTTGAAATCGATGTTTGATCAGGATTCAAATTTCCGCATTGAAGCTACGGCTGGAAGTGCCGAGGAGGCAATGAGTTTACTGCAATCCAGGCGCCCTGACATCTTACTTACAGATTATCGGTTGCCCGATGCCAGTGGTCTTGATTTATGTGTGTGGATGAAAGAAAAACTACCCGGCACCAAAAGAGTAATTTTAAGTATGCACGATGAAGGTGCATTGGTACGGCAGATCTTAAAAGAAGGTGTGGATGGCTATATTTTAAAAAGCGTTCAACAACTGGAATTAAAAAATGCACTGCATCAGATTATGCGCGGCATGCCGTATGTGAGTCCGGAAATAACAAGGATGTTACTAACCGGCATGGGGCAGCAGCCCGAGCAACTGCTAACCACCCGCGAACGTGAAGTATTAAACCTGATCGCAAAAGAATTCTCCAACAAACAAATTGCCGATAAACTCTTCATTAGCGAACGCACCGTAGAGACTCATCGTAAAAATATTTTCAGAAAAACAAATACCTCTACGTTGGTTGGGCTTATCAAATTCGCTTTCGCGAATAATCTGATTCAGTAAACTCAGTCTTTAATAATAGCAGATAAACTTTCTAATTCCAGATTTATAAAATCAGGAATTACCAGATCGCAATGTTTTAATTCGGCAGGTGTATGTGTGGTTGTAACGCCCACCACGCGAGCACCTGCACGTTGGGCCGCCTCAATCCCCGAAAGCGAATCTTCAAACACAATAGTTTGTGCCGGTGGTAGGTTTAATGCTTGTGCGGTCTTCAGATAAATTTCCGGGTTTGGTTTTCCGTGTTCCACATGCGATTGATCGAGAATTACCGGAAAATAATTTCGCAGGCCAGTATTATCTAAAATAAAATCAACATTGCTGCGCGGAGCTGAAGTACCAATGGCATTTGGAATTTTCTGATGCGTAAGTTTCTTTAAAAAATTCTCTAATCCGGCAACGGGTTCAACCGCATCTTTATAGATAGCCCGAAACATGGCCTCTTTTTCTTCGCCCAGTTCCAGTAGTCTTTCTTTGGGGAGTTTGCCGAACAGGTTCGTAATCCACTCGTTGTTGGTTCTGCCATAGATTCGTTTTATCAACTCCTCATCGGTAAAATGATATCCATATTTTTCGCAAAACTGTTTTAATGAAATTTTATGGTACGGATTAGTATCTACTATTACTCCGTCCATATCAAACACTACTCCAAACGAACTCATAACTTTAAAGCCATCCTTAAAAATACTTTGTCATCGCGGAAAACGATCCGCGATCTCGCAATTTGTGCAAAAAGGTTGGGATGCCGGAATAAATCCGG
>DPSB01000530.1 GCA_003537495.1 Cytophagales bacterium
GTTTTTCTGATTCGAGAAAAACATAGCGGAGCAATCTTATTCATAGGTCAACTGAAAAACCCGTTGTTGCTCCAACAATAAATTAATACAAATTGATTTGCTTACGAAAGAGAGAATGGCCGCAAAATTTCCTAGCCAGCTATTTATAACTGGTTAGCTGCGTATACCCGCTGGATTTACCATTCTTATCAAAAGACTCACTTTTCACCATGCCTACTTTAGGTGCAATCCATTCAATACCAGAAAAATTGAACGACATATTTACGCCCATTTTTGTGCTTACGTTGGATTTGCTGGATATTTTAAAACACTCGAATGTGCCGGCAGGTGTAGTTATCGTTTCCTTGCTTTCTACCTTCCGATCGGTAATTGTAACGGTCATATTCATGGGTAACGGACTGCCTTCTGCTGTTAGCGTAACAGAACCATTCTTCAGCGTTTGACCCACAGTAAGTTTTGCAGGCAACTCAAGATTTTCACTTGTAATGTTCATTTTGTAAGAGGCAAACATTTTTTGCTGTTCTGCAGGAATAAACTTACGCATGTCTACTATAAATGTTCCATTTACACACGACATATCAAGATCGCCTTTTGTTTGTTCTTTCCCTTTTTCGTTGTAGATAACCGAAGTTACAGCGGCATTAAAACCTGTAGCAGTTTTTTCAAATACGTTTACCGTTTGCTGCATTTTACCTGTGAGTTTGCCTTTTGGATTGATATTTTCATACATCCATTCAGTGCCTTGTTCCAACACGTAATATTCATTGCATTGGGCATTGATTATTAGCGAAGTAAAAATTGCAAAAACTAACAACGAAAATTTTCTCATGGCTGAAATAAGAATTAAGTATGAACAAATTTAATAACCCTTTAGAAAGGTGCCAATCTACTCCGCTAAGAAATAAACCCGAATTTATACGCGTGCAGACTTACTACGCAAATAAAAATCAGCTAGTACCAACGCAGCCATTGCCTCTACAATCGGCACAGCACGCGGCACCACGCATGGGTCGTGTCTTCCTTTACCGGATACGGTAGCTTCATTACCATCTTTATCTACTGTTGGCTGATCTTGCATAATGGTAGCCACGGGTTTAAAGGCTACGTTAAAATAAATATCTTCTCCATTGCTGATGCCACCCTGCACACCACCCGAGTGATTGGTTTTGGTTTTGATTTTTCCACCATCATTGTAAAACTCATCGTTATGTTGCGAGCCGAGCAAGGTTACACCTTCAAAACCACTACCATATTCAAAACCTTTTACTGCATTAATGCTGAGCATGGCTTTGCCCAACTCAGCATGCAGTTTATCAAACACGGGTTCACCTAAACCAACCGGAGTATTTTTTATAACACCGGTTACAACACCGCCAATTGTATCACGGTCTAATCGCACCTGGTCAATCAGTGTAATCATTTTTTCGGCAGTTGTTGCATCCGGACAACGCACGATGTTGTCTTCCGTTTTGGAAAGATCAAGTTGGGTGTAGTGCGGAGCTTTCAAATCGCCAACCTGCGAAACAAACGCCTGTATTTCTACACCAGCAGTTTTTAATAAAAGTTTTGCAATTGCACCGGCTGCTACACGGGCAGCAGTTTCGCGGGCTGAACTTCTGCCACCACCACGGTAATCGCGAAAGCCATATTTGGCATCGTACGTAAAATCGGCATGCGAAGGTCGGTACGTATTTTCGATGTGCGAATAATCTTTGCTGCGCTGATCCTGATTTTCAATAACAATCGCGATAGGCGTGCCAGTACTTTTGCCCTCAAACACCCCCGATAAAATTTTAAACGTATCGTCTTCTTTGCGCTGTGTAGTAATTTTAGATTGCCCGGGTTTTCTACGATTAAGCTCAGCTTGAATAAAGGCCTCGTCAATTGGTAACCCCGCAGGGCAGCCATCAATTACTACACCAATAGCAGGGCCATGGCTTTCACCAAATGTACTGATGCGAAAAAGTGTGCCGTAGCTATTCATGAATTTTGAAGTTGAAATTATTTTTTAAAAAGCAGGTAAGCAGAACCTATTAACATGATTGCAATAAAGGCGTTGAAGCCAATCAAAAACCAATTAGTTCGTGCGGTTGCTTGCAAAGTATTTGAAGTAACATCAGCCCGATCGTAAAACGAACCGGGATCAGTACTTTCAATAAATTGGTTCTGCTGGCTCTCGCCCTCTACATGCAATTTGTAAGATGAGCGTAGCGTATCATATTTTTTTTTCGTGGGACTAAAAAACACCCATTGCATGTATTGCCCCAGGTCATAATCGCCAGGCTCTTTCGGTACAATAAAGTAGGTAAAGGTTTTTGTTCCGGCTACGCGTTGGTTCTCGCGGTTAATGCTCTGCTTCATGTTGGGTTCGTAAAAATCGAAGGCGGCATCTTTAACTACTACTGGCTTTTCGATGGCTGAGATATTTCCCTCGCCAAAAATGCGAAACTCGTATGCAGCACTTTGTCCGGTTTGCAGGTTGGTGCTTACTAACTTTTCATCTAACCGGTAATCGCCCACCGCAACCGCATCGCGCAACGGGTGTGGCGGCAACTCTTTAACTTTTACAGTTTTAGGTTTGGAATAAAATGTTTTGAAATCTTCTTGACGGTTTTGTCCGAAGAAGGATGGATTTTTAGCCACTTTGTATTTGATCATTTCAAGCCCGATGCTGGGAAACTCTACGTCTTTTGTGTTTAGTGGATAAAACGTGCCCTGATAGATTTTGTATTGGGTATAACCTTTTCCGTTTATTTCTACATGTTCACCTTCTATATTTTCGATGTTGAAGTTTTCTTCCCAACAGTTACCCGGTCTTAGTTTTTTCATTCCTTCGGCAAGTTGCGGCCCCAGGTTGTGGAATTGCATAGGTGCGCGATTATTATCAGCCACCAGAAACGAAAGGGTAGTGGTAAAACCTTCTCCTACGTATACTTCATCTTTGTTGGTAGTTAAGGCGAGCAGGGCATCTTCTTTTATATCAACAAACTCAGTTTCGCCACCGCGCCCAAAAAAATCCTGTGCCGGGTCGCGATCAAAAAAACTTCTGAACGGGTCGGGCTGAGCTTGTACGGCAGCGCCCACTTTAACTTTTTTGCCATTCACCGAAAAAATCTGATCGTTTACCTTCATTTTAAAAGAAGGTACAGTAAAGGTGCCTTGTCGTGTAGGCAGGTACGTCATAATTATGCTTTGCGATGAACTAACCTGACCGTTAATAATACTGGTTTGCGATTGGGTAGAAGTTCCACGCTTTTTAAAACCATCTATCTCCGGAAAATTCTCATAATTTTTTAATCGGTCGTTATTAATGGTGATTGTGATTGTCCACGGTTGGTTTTCACCAATTTCATCGGGTCCTAATACAATCTGCACATTGTCCTGGGCGGCCAGAAAATGCGTAATCCACAACAAAATCAAAGTCAGGGTCGTTCTCTTACTAAATTTCATATCGCAACAACATCGCAACGCGTTTGCATAAATACAAAAGTAAACTCTTTCTTTTCAGTGTTAAACTGCTTTTGTATTTTAACGGTTGCAACCCGGGCGGTGGGTTGTTGTTTGAAGTTAAAACCAAATACTTACCATTTTTTAATATGAAGATGAAGATGCTTAGTTATGCGAAGCACATTCTCACACGGGTGAGTTTTGATGCAAGGCTCTTTGAGAAGGAGTTGCGGAAGGCTATCAAAATGTTGATTGCCGATGAGGTACAGGATCTGAAAAATTGGTGTTATGCCAACTTTTCGGGAGAGCACGAGGCGATCTTGAATCGTTGTTTTGTAAGAGCGTAGAATTGTAAAAAACCAGAAACCAAAATTGATAGTCTCGCCTTGGCGGGACTATTTTTTTGTACTAACAAACCGAATATTTCTTTTCAGCCCCTCATATTTGGTTCGCTTTACAGCGGAATGTTTAAAGATTTTTTGAAACACCTCTTCGGTAATCTCTTGCCAATCTTGTTTTGAAAGTGTACTGAGTTCGTTGGCTGGTACAAATTGTGGTTCGCTGTGTGGTTTTGAAAAACTATTCCATGGGCAAACATCCTGGCAGATATCGCACCCAAAAATCCAATTTTCAAATTTGCCCTTTACTGCTGCGGGAATTTCTTCTTTTAATTCAATGGTGAAGTACGAAATGCATTTGCTGCCATCTACCATATACGGTTCGGTAATGGCATCGGTAGGGCAGGCATCCATACATGCGGTGCAAGTGCCGCAATAATCTTTTATAGGGCCATCATATTCTAATTCAAGATCAACAATCAGTTCGGCCAGAAAGAAAAAGCTGCCCATGTTTTTGTTCAGCAGCAAACTGTTTTTGCCAATCCAACCCAGTCCGGCTTTTTTTGCCCATGCCCGTTCATGCACCGGTGCCGAATCTACAAACGCACGACCTTCTACTTTGCCAATGGTTTCTTCTATTCGTTGTAGAAAAATTTTAAGCTTCTCTTTAATTACATGATGATAATCTTCGCCATAAGCGTATTTGGCGATCTTGAATGAATCAGGGTTTTCTTTAGTGAGATCTTTTTCGGGATAATAAGT
>DPSB01000528.1:0-3749 GCA_003537495.1 Cytophagales bacterium
AGAAGAATGCCGAACAGAAAGATGAGCAAACCCAAAAAGTTGTTAATTACCTGACAGCCGAAAACGATTACCTTAAAGCTTCATTAAAACACACCGAAGCCTTACAGGAAAAAATTTACAACGAAATTATTGGTAGAATTAAACAAACAGACGAATCGGTACCCTACAAAGACAATGGATATTGGTACTATACGCGCTATGAAGAAGGAAAAGAATATCCAATCTATTGTCGCAAAAAAGGATCGCTGGAAGCTACCGAAGAAATTCTGTTGAATGTGAATGATATGGCGAAAGGCCATAGTTATTATTCCATTACCGGATTAAGTGTAAGCGAAGACAATAACCTACTCGCTTACGCAGAAGATTCCGTAAGCCGTAGACGATACACCGTGTATATAAAAGATTTACGCACGGGTAACTTGGTGGAAGAGCCAGTGCCCAATACCGAAGGCCAGGTAACCTGGGCTAACGACAACAAGACTTTTTTCTACACGAAAAAAGATTCAGCCACGCTTCGCTCGCGGTGGATTATAAAACACAAAATTGGTACTTCATACAAAAACGATGCTGTGGTTTCAGAAGAACTTGATGAAACATTTTATACAGGTATTTATAAAACCAAATCGAAAAAGTTTTTGGTAATCTGGGCAGGAAGTACACTTACTAGTTCTTATCAGATCTTAGATGCCAACACTCCCGATGGGAAATTTAAAGAGTTTACTCCGCGCGAACGCGGGTTGGAATATTCAATCGAGCATTACAAAGACAAGTTTTATGTAGTTACCAATTTGGATGCGTTGAACTTTCGGTTAATGGAAACACCTGACACCAAAACAGCCAAGGTCAATTGGAAAGACAAGATTCCACATCGCAAAGACACGTTGTTGCAGGGTATTGAAATTTTTAAAGATTACATGGTTCTAAGCGAGCGTGCCAATGCAAATACCTTGATGCGGGTTATCGATCAAAAAAATAATACACACCATTACTTAAATTTTGGTGAAGCTGCTTATACTATTTACCCTTCTATCAATATCGATTTTGATACAGAACTGCTTCGATATGGATATACATCTATGACAACCCCCAGCTCTACATACGATTATAACATGAAAACAAAAGCACGCACACTCTTGAAACAACAAGAGGTGGTGGGTGGCTATAATCCTGAAGATTACCAAACCGAAAGACTTTGGGCAACTGCCGATGATGGCACACAAATTCCGATGTCAATCGTTTACAAAAAAGGCATGAAAAAAGATGGCACAAATCCAACCCTGATTTATGGCTACGGTTCGTATGGCTCCAGCATGAGCCCTACTTTTTCATCTACCCGATTGAGTTTACTTAACAGAGGTTTTGTGTATGCGATTGCACACATCCGGGGTGGGCAGGAAATGGGTAGGCAGTGGTATGAAGACGGGAAAATGTTTAAGAAGAAAAACACGTTTACCGATTTTATTGATTGTTCAGAATTTTTAATTGCTGAAAAATTCACGAGCCCTGAAAAATTATTTGCTTCTGGAGGAAGTGCTGGTGGTTTGTTAATGGGCGCTGTAGTTAATATGAGACCTGATTTGTACAAAGGTGTAATTGCCGCGGTTCCGTTTGTAGATGTGGTTACAACTATGTTAGATGAAAGCATTCCGCTTACTACAGGCGAGTTTGACGAGTGGGGCAATCCAACAAATCCAGAGTCATATATGTATATGTTAGAGTATTCACCTTACGATCAGGTAAAGCCGCAAAATTATCCCAACATGTTGGTTACAACCGGCTTCCATGATAGTCAGGTGCAATATTGGGAACCAGCCAAGTGGGTTGCTAAACTACGCGAACTTAAAACTGATGACAATAAATTATTTCTACGCACCAACATGGAAACTGGCCATGGCGGTACTACCGGAAGATTCAAAGTTTATCGGGAGACGGCACAAGAGTATGCATTCCTGATAGACCTGGCAGGGATTAAGGATTAAGAAGAGATTTATTAATCGCCTTAACTAACCCTGGGCCTTCATAAATAAAGCCGGTGTAGATCTGAACAAGGTCGGCACCGGCTTTTAGTTTTTCGAGTGCATCGTTAGCCGTCATAATTCCACCCACACCAATAATTGGATACGTAGGTCCTAACTGCTTTCTCAAAAAAGATATTACTTCAGTAGCACGTTCGGTTAACGGTTTACCGCTCAAACCTCCATTTCCAATGGCTGCAATTTCCTTTTCTGATGTAGCTAATCCTGTGCGACTAATAGTTGTATTGGTTGCAATAACACCATCCGCTTTTGTTTCTTTCAGAATTTCAACTACATCGTTTAGCTGCGCTTCATTCAGATCGGGTGCAATTTTTAAAAGTATAGGCTTGTATGTTGGTTTGGCTTTGCTGAGTGCAATAACATCACTTAGTAATTTTCGTAGCGGCTCTTTTTTTTGTAGTTCGCGCAAGCCGGGTGTATTGGGCGAGCTTACATTCAGCACGAAATAATCTACATAGGGATAAAGTGTTTCGAAACAGGTGTTGTAATCTTCAAAAGCGCTTTCATTTGGTGTAATTTTATTTTTACCAATATTTCCACCTACAATCACTTTCGAGCTTCGGCTTTTTAATCGCGCGACAGCGGCATGCACACCGCCATTGTTAAAACCCATGCGATTTATGAGTCCGCTATCTTTTGGCAGGCGGAACAAGCGCGGCTTTTCAATTCCGGGTTGGGATTTGGGTGTAAGCGTTCCTATTTCAATAAATCCAAAACCAAAGGTTGCCAGTTCATCAATCAACTTTGCATCTTTATCAAACCCGGCTGCAAGGCCTACAGGATTAGGAAAGCTTATTCCTAATATTGTTTTACTGAGTTGTGGATGCTTGATTTCAAAAACAGACCTGAGTACTGCTTGCACACCAGGAATCTTTCCGATTATCCTTAAGAAGGAAAATGTAAAATGATGAATAGATTCTGGAGCAAACAGAAAGAGTATTGGCCGAAGAAAGGATTTATACATACCTACTTCTTCTTTTTCTTAACAGGTTTTCCAAACTGCTTAAACCCACGCTGCACAATCTGATCAATCAACCGCTCGCCTCCGGCACTACTCATGTTGGTGGTTGAGTTAATGCGCCATAGCAGAAAATTTTTACTATCGTTTAAATCGATAATTAAACTTCCTTGTTGATAATCGCGAATATACGTTCTCTCATTCGAACCCGGTGCCATGCCCATTGGGCCCACATTTCCCATGGCGCTCCGCGAAAGCGTACCCACCACATACGACACGACAAGGTCTGAGGCAGAATCCACTTGCTTTAGTCCTTTCAAACTTAGTTCGGTGGTAATTGCCTTTACAATCCAGCGTTTTATCTCTTCATCCGAAACCTGCTTCTGGTCTTTGGGTGTAATTACTTCTGCTTCACCAAAACGAAATGTTTTGTATTGCGAGAAGTCGTGGTTTTTATCGAATTCTACTTTTATCTCCTGAGCGAATGCCGGAGTAATGCACAGAGTTGCTGCAACCAAAAACAAAAAGTAACGCATAGCACAAAGGTACTGATTGTTTCCTAAACATCGTGCGGACGGTCAACTTCTCGGATGAAACTCCTGAATTACCTGCCGCAGGTAATCACGATCCAGGTGGGTATAAATTTCTGTTGTGGTGATTGACTCATGACCCAGCATCTCTTGCACAGCTCGCAAATCGGCCCCGCCTTCAATTAAGTGTGTGGCAAAAGAGTGGCGAAAGGTGTGCGGACTTAT
>DPSB01000528.1:4040-10181 GCA_003537495.1 Cytophagales bacterium
TTTAAAAAAACATAACTCTCAAAACCTTTTTGTATGGGTACATGCACTCGAATTTCTTCCAGATAAATTTTCAGAAATTTCATCGCATCGCGGCCAACCGGCACCAAACGTTCTTTATTTCCTTTTCCAATTACCCGCAGAAAGCCAATATCGAAATAGACGTTGGCCAACTTTAGCTCTACCAATTCAGAAACACGTAAGCCCGAACTGTAAAGTACTTCCAGCATGGCACGGTTGCGGGTGCCTTCTGCAGCTGAAAGATCAATGGCTTCAAAAAGTTTCTCAATCTCTTCATACTCTAATGTATCGGGAAGTTTACGCCCAAGCTTAGGCCCTTCTACTAAAGCGGTAGGATCTTTGTCCATCAACTCTTCAAACACCAGGTATTTGTAAAATGCTTTTACGCCCGAAAGAATGCGGGCCTGACTAAAAGCACTCATGCCTAACTCATTTATATACTCCAAAAACGCTTGCAGATGTTTTCCGGTAATAGCCAGCGGACTTAGGCCAGCATATTTTAAACTTGTAAACTGCGCCAGCTTTTCAACATCGCGCACGTAGGCCTCAATTGAATTAACCGAAAGCGACCGCTCCAGTTTCAGGTAAGTACCAAAGTGTTTAATATGACTTTCCCAGTTCTTCACTGCGCAAATGTGCAAATTATTTTAACTTCGAAGCATGAAGATACTCATCCTGAACGGCCCCAACCTTAACTTGTTAGGCAAACGCGAACCTGAAACGTATGGTAAACTTTCGTTTGAAGAATTTTTCAATACTTTAAAATTGCGCTTTGCGCAGATTGAGTTGGAGTATTATCAATCGAACGTAGAGGGCGAATTAATTAACAAGTTGCACGAAGTTGGTTTTAGTTATGATGGTATTATTCTGAATGCAGGAGCCTACACCCATACTTCCATAGCCCTGCATGATGCTATTGCTGCAATAAAAACTCCGGTAGTTGAAGTGCACATTTCCAACATTTATGCGCGCGAGGAATTCAGACATAAAAGTTTAATTACCTCAAAGTGTGCCGGGCTGATTACCGGTTTTGGTTTAGAGGGATATGCACTTGCGATTCAATTCTTCCTTAATAAAAAAGCCCACTGATTTTTTCAGTGGGCTACTATTCATTAATTCATTTTACTTAGGACCATCAGCCGATCCGCCTCCACTCTGGCTTGGCTTAGGTGTCCAGCTTCCTTCAAACTTAAATTTGAGTTTCCCTTGCCAATCGCTGCTGTAAAAAGCAACACGATTTACAGTAGCATTTACTTCGTTTTGATCCAGATCGGCTGCCTCGCGTAAAAACATGACATAAGTCCAATCATTCTTTTTGCAAATCCACGATCCATATAGCGAATGGTTGATCTCTAGCAAATTCAAACAAAAGTTTTCTACGTTTTTATCGGGCATAATCAACAACGGACTCATTACCTGAAAGTACCAGGTCTCGGGTCTATCAGGGAAATTAAATACATCGAACCACACGGTGGCTCCTTTATAGATAATTGACCATTGGCCAGGCTTTTGGCCGCGGCAAGCGGCAGGGTCAACGCCAAGGTTACGAATGCAGTTTTCTACCAGTTCTGCAGTTTTGTTAAAATCCATAGTTTTTGGGTGTTAAAGATTTATGATTTTAGAAATCTGAATGATAATTCAAGGTAATAGAATTGGGCTTTTTCGCACAATGCCCACTGTTATTTTTTGAGTGATTTATTTGTGTAGCGCAACAGCCCATCTACCATCAAAAGCAATTGATTTATTCTTTTCTCCAGATGCAAAATGCGGGTTTTCAACTCATTACGCGAAAGTTGTGGTAGCTGCGTGACCGTAAGTTCTACATCGGTGTGCAATTGCACCAAAGGTTCGTAAAGTTCTTTCGAGGCCAGCGCTGTAAATCGTTTTTTCAGATCCAGCATTTCGCGTTCGTTCTTTAAGGCCTGCATCAATTCACGGTTGCGTTCATGCACTTTTTCTTCCAGTGTTTTCCGATGCTGCACCAGTTCGGTTACATCGTGCCCAACCAATACGCTACCAATAACCTGACCGCCAGCGTTAGTCCGCGGAGTGATATTTACCAGAACGGTAAGAATCAATCCGCTTTTACATTTCACCATTACCTCAAAATTCTGTTCTGAATTACCTTCGGCTGCTTTTACCATTTCGGCTTCAAAAACTTGTTTGTACGTATCGAACAATAAAAGGTCTTTAAATTTTTTGGTGTAGGCTTCGTTTTTGGTATAACCCGTTAACCGGGCGCTGTGCGTATTCCAATCGGTAATATACCCGCGTGTATCAATACCAATAATAACGGCATGGGCTAATTCTATTAGATTGCTGATAGATTTTGCCTGGGCTGAAAGTTTGCGTTCAAAAATTTTCTGTTGGCTGATGTCTTGCATCAACACATAGATTTGCTCTACCACACCCTGTTCATTTAACCTGGGCTGAAATGTAACGGAGAGAAAAACGACATTACCTTGCGCATCGATAAACTCAGCCTCTGTCTTAAACATTGCCTGGCTTTCGCACACATCGTGAATAATCAATTGCATTACGGCTTGCCTGTCGGATAACACAATCTCTGAGAGCAAATCGCCCACTTTCGGAGACTCTTTAAAATACAATTTGAATTGCGAGTGCATCCGACTGCTGTATTGAATAATTCCTGCCGCATCGGTGAGAATAAAAAACTCACCGGAGATGTCAAGCAAATGCTGTATGTCGGAGTTATCGATTTTCATTTTAATAATGATGCCCTTGTGGCTGGTTAGGGATAGTGATGTGAAATTGTGTGCCTTCGCCAAACACTGACTCAACCGTGATGGAGCCTTTAAGTTTTTCAACTGCTTCTCGCACAATGTATAATCCCAGGCCAGCTCCATCACTGCGATCTGTTCCTCTGAAAAACATTTCGAAAATGCGTGGCATCAGATGGCTTTCTATACCAATACCATTATCGGAAATTTTTAGTCGGGCTTCTTTCCCATCTATAACAGCATCGATGGAAACCATGCTGGCCACATACGAATTACTATATATGATAGCGTTAGAAATAAGGTTTGTAAGAATGATGGACAACCTGAAGGGATCGGAATAAAAATCGGTTTTTTGATGAACGTTTACATGAAACGCCATCCGATCGTAATATTCGATGTACTGCACTTTTTCCTGAACCTCGCTAACCAGTTTTTTTAAATCTACTTTCTGGCGCGCTATCTCAATTCTGGCATTCTTAGAATAATCCAGAATTTCTTTTATCGTTTCATCAAGATTAAAAATGCTCCTAGTCATCATTTCCCAATACTGGCTAAAGGTGCGTTGGGTGTCATCGCGTTGGGCAAGCTGAATTAACCCCAGCGTGGAGAGAAGCGGTGCCCGGAGGTTATGCGAAACACTATAAACAAAATTGTCGAGCTCGCGATTGATTTTTACCAGCTCTTCATTTTGTCTGCGCAGATCATTTTCTGCCTTTTTACGTTTTAGCTCAAACTCGAATTGTTTTAGCGATTGTTTGATTGCCGAGGGTAAACGAGATAGATTAGATTTTAACACATAATCGTGTGCGCCCAACTTCAAACAGTTTACAGCAAACTCTTCTGAAACAGTTCCGGTAACCAGAATAAACGGAACATTAATGCCCTGATGTTTCAATAATTTTAAGGCTTCAATAGAATTAAACTGCGGCATGGCATGATCAGAAAGAATTACATCAGGCTTAAACTCCGTGAGGGCGTCAACAAACTCTGCATGCGTATCCACACATTGCCAATCGAACGCAAAGCCTTCTTTACGAAGAGTGCGTTCCACCAGGTGGGCATCTTCCTCCATATCTTCCAGCATTAAAATTTTAAGTTCCTTCTTCATAAGCGTTACTTAGGTGGTTGATTAAGAATAAGCCAGAACAAACCGATATCGGCAATAGCCTTTACAAATTTCTCGAAGTCAACCGGTTTTACGATGTATGCATTTACACCTAACCGATATGATTCTACGATGTCGCGCTCTTCGCGTGAGGAAGTAAGCACCACCACCGGAACAAGTTTTTTTTGTGGATGCGCCTTTAACACCTTCAGCACTTCAATACCATCTACCTTGGGCATTTTTAAATCGAGCAGAATAAGCCTGGGCAAAAAGTCATTTTCGTTCATCAGATAATTTAATGCTTCCTCACCGTCCTGCACATGCAGTAAATGATTGGCCAGATTATGTTTTTTCAGGGTGCGTACAATCAACTCGGCATCTTCTAAGCTGTCTTCCACCAATAGAATTTCTACAACTTTATTTTGCATGATTTATATAGTTTGGCAATGAAAAATAAAATATGGCACCTTCACCCGTTCTGGAAGCCGCCCATACCCGACCACCGTGGCGTACCACAATTCGTTTTACAAGGGCAAGCCCAACTCCTGTTCCTTCAAACTCCTGCACCTTGTGTAGCCGCTGAAATACTTCAAAAAGTTTATGCGAATATTGCATATCAAAACCAACACCATTATCCTTTACATAAAAGTGAATCTCACTGTCGGTATCAATCCTTCCAATCTCAATCTTACTTATTGGTTGTTTCCGCGAATATTTAATTGCATTTGAAATCAGGTTAATCCAAACTTGCTTTATCATACTCCTATCTGCGCGTACATTTCCAAGCGGTTGGCTTGTAACTTCAATATTGACTGCTTGTTTCAACTGAAATTCTTCCAATACCTCGCTAACTACCTGATCGAAATTTATTGTGGCCATCATTAACTCCTTACGGCCCATGCGCGAAAAATCCAACAGGTCATCAATCAAATGGCCCATGCGTTCCGCATTTTTTTGAATGGTAGCTAAAATGCGGTTACCTTCTGCATCTAATCTTTCCTTGTAATCTTCTTCCAGCATTTGCACACCCCCGCCAATAAATCGCAATGGCGCGCGCAAATCGTGCGAAACTGAATATGTAAAGGCTTCCATTTCCTTGCGTAATTGATCAGCTCTGTTCTCAGCATCCTTACGCGCAGTATTATCGAATACGGTTGTTCGGCTTTTCAAAAATTTACCAGAATCATCGAACACAGCAGTTGCATTTACAAGCACCGGAAAAATCGATTTGTCTTTCCGCATAAATTCAAACTCAAGGCCATTTACATATCCCTTAGTTTGATATTCATCAATTTCATATTTGAAACGCGATCTGAATTCGTTCTTGCTTTGTTCGGATAGTAAATCCGGATATTTTAATCTTCCAATTACTTCGCTGGCTGTATAACCCATCCAATCCAGCAGGGTTTGATTTATGTTAATTAAAGTGGTGGTAGCATCGACAGATAAGTATCCACAAGGAGCATAATTATATAAATCCTGAATTTCTGCTGACGCAGATTTAAGTTGAAGCTCTGCTTTAATCCGAGCTTTCATATTTGAATTGATTAAAAAAAATAAAATAATTACAAAGACAGCCGCAACTATCAACATGCTGGCAAACGAACTTTGAAATTGTGCCAGTGTAAGGCTACCTAATACTTTTCGCTGCGAATAAAGTTTATCTTCCTCTTGCTGAATTACATCTACCAGATTACGGATTTCATCCATTCGTGTCAGGCCAACACCACTAACAACCAACTTTTGAGCTTCTTCAAAACTTTGTCTGCGTTTATCAATTACTGTTGCAACCCAATCACTTTTATTATTAATAGTGCGCCTGAGTCTGCTTACGCGAGCTTCCTGAACAGAATTATCTTCTACCATGTGAAACAACTTTCGCACAAGTGAATCGAGGGTTGAATGTGCCTGGTAATAGGGCTGCAGGTATTTTTCGTCAGCTGTAATTACAAATCCACGTTGAGCTGTTTCCATATCGGTTACACCGGATAATATCTGTTGCGAAATATTTACCACTTCGCGGGTATGATCTTGCCATTCATCGGCTTCAATGAAGCGTTGTATGTTTAGGTAGGCATATACGCTAAGGGCTAATACAGCACCAACGGTAATTACAAAACCCCAGAGTAGTTTCCTCTCGATGTAAACATTAGCCATTCACTAGCGGGTTAACCAACTGATTTAAAAAACAAAATAGACTTACGGGGGAATTAAGTCGTGCGGGACTTTAAGGTAGTTATACCGCAGTTGCGAGGCAACGGGGAAAACCACGTATTT
>DPSB01000159.1 GCA_003537495.1 Cytophagales bacterium
GCTTTTGCATCCATCATGCGCAAGCACAAAATCGTTACCCAATCATAACTACAGTGTTTCAGAAATTTATTTATGAAACGCTTAGGCTATACTGCAAGGTTGCGTTGTTTTTCTATTTCCGAAAGTGGCAAGTCAGAAAATTGGCACCTATACCTAACGGCCCGGTAATTTTTGTAGCCAATCATCAAAATGCTTTTTTAGATGCAGTACTTGTGATCTGTAGTTCGCATCGCAACCCGTGGGCATTGGCGCGAGGGAATGTGTTTAAAAAGAAATGGGCCCATGCACTGCTTACCCTTATTCAGATGATGCCCGTGTACCGCTTTCGCGATGGATTTGATACCCTGCGCAAGAACGAAGCAATACTTGATCAATGTGCTAACTTATTAAAACAGGGAAAGTCGGTATTGATTTTTGGCGAAGGCAATCATAACGAGCATTACAATTTGCGACCGTTGCAAAAAGGTTTTGTGCGAATGGCACAAGTTGCTTTACAACAAAATACGGCTTTACAGATTGTACCCGTGGGCGTTCATTACGAAGCACATCGTCTTTTCCGATCGCGTGTGTTGGTAAGTTTTGGGGAAGCAATTCCGTTAACGAAAGATTTTTTTGATGAAAACCCTATACAACAAACCGAAGCCTTGCTAAAAGAAGTTGCGGCTAAGATTACTCCGTTAATTCTTTCCATACCCGAAAATAATTACGAAACTACCTGGCAGCGGCTTCAGGCAAACCGAAATTACTATGCTGATTTAGTTACACAATTAGAGCATGAACAACAGCTGGTGGATTCATTGCCTGCTGATCCGCAGCCCCAACAACCAACACACAATAACGTATTACAGAAAATTCTCAATTTTTATTACACCATCAATCACTTGCCAGCAAGGACTGTAGTGCGCAGCATTACCGGAATGCCAAAACTTGATCCGCAGTTTATAGGTTCTATAAAATTTGCGGCAGGTATTGTTGTAGTTCCAGCATTTTATGTTGTGCAGATTTCGCTGGTGGCTTTATTAAGTGGTTCGGTTTGGATTACACTTGGTTATGCAGCCAGCCTTCCGGTAAGTGTTGCATTGTTTAAACCTCATTGAATTTCATTTTCCTGAAGAGAGATTCCATTCGCACTTAGCTCGGTAAGTATAGGTGAATAAAACTCAAACGTAACAGGAATAACTACCCCCACTGCCCGAAAAGTATTCTGCAACAAAAGTTTAGCCGCAATGCCCAGCGGCAATCCTACCGTTTTAGCCATTGCGGTTTGCACTTCATCGCTTCCTGTTGATGTGAGGTAAGCCTCTACACATTTTTGCTTGCCCTCAAGGTTGTAGCGAAAGCGGTGCCACATCACTATAAAATCTTTGTCGCCCGGAACAAGTTTCCAGCGTTTGTTCAGAATATGTTCCAACACACGCGCAGGGCTACCTTCCAGCAAGCCAATCCTTTCATCGGAAAATAAACCACTCCATCGCAAGCGTTTTAATTCTTCACTGTCAGGTTGTAGCCTAAACAGGGTGCAGAGTTGTTTTTCAATTTCGTCATCAAAAGGCAAAAACGATTGTAAAAATTGTTGATGTGTCATCGCTTCAATGCCTGCCATTACAAAACTATCATCGCAACAACCCAACTGCACCAAAATATTCCATGCACTGCAATAACCTTGATTGCGTAACGTGCCACGAATCATGGTTTGAATATTTTCTAACCGATAAGTTTCCAGGTATTTTAATGAATCGCGATTAGCGTAACCTTCATACGCACCAAAGCCGGGCACTACTACTGGTGTTGTTCGGGTAAACAGTTGTTGATAGGGAATGTATCGGTATTTGCCATGTTGCAAAAACCGGGCGGTACCCTGCCCGGCCATTACTACGTTACGCGGATTCCACGTAAACTTATACCGCCACGGATTTTCCGGATCGGTTTCCGGGGCAATCAACCCACCAGTAAACGATTCGAAGGAAGTAATCTCTGCACCCGAAGCTTTTATTCGATCTACCACTTGCATCGCACTCATGTGATCGATACCCGGATCAAGACCACACTCGTTCAAAAAAAGCAAGCCCAGTTGTTTTGCTTCTGCATCAAATTGTTTCATCTCTTCGGAAACATAACTGGCCGTTATCAAATGCTTCCGATATTTCAAACAAAGTTCGGCTGCTTTGGGATGTAAGTGTGCGGGCATTAATGAAATTACCACATCTGCTGTTGCAATAGTGCCTGAGCTTGTTTCTGTGTCATCGATCGAAAAAGTTATCGCCTCCCCATTCGGATGATTGCCTACATGTGCCTGTGCATGCTTAAGCACTACATCACCCACTGTTATTTTCCAGGCGTACTGAGTTGCCTGTTGCAGTAGATAGGCAATTAATGCAGCCGATGACCGGCCCGCCCCCAATACCAGAATATTTTTATTCATATACTAGTCGTTTCTTTTTACGGTCATATAGAAATTCGCATATCGAAACTTATCTTCAAATTAATACATTATTAATATCCGTTTATAACAGTTTGGTTTATGCTCATTTCAGCATAACAATTTTGAAAGAACTGCCAATTTAATGGAAATTGTAGGTAATATTTCGTTGGCAGTTCAGGGTTTACTATATTTCTACTCTACCAATATGCAAAAGATATGAAGGGCATTGAAACATTTAAGAATCTGGAGGAATTGGATAACGAATCGAAATACCTGGTGCATAAAGCGAAAGAAGCCGCACATCATGCTTATGCACCTTATTCTAAATTTCATGTGGGTGCTGCACTCATGCTGGATGATGGAACGGTGATAACCGGGTCGAATCAGGAAAATGCATCGTACCCACTTTGCATGTGTGCCGAACGAGTAGCTTTATATGCCATGGCTTCGCTGCATCAAGGCAAATGCATTACTAAAATGGCGGTGGTAGCACATAAAAAAAATCATAAAGAACTTGTAGCCGCGGCTTCGTGCGGAGCATGCAGGCAGGTAATGGCTGAGTTTGAAGAACGTCAGCATAAACCCTATGAAGTAATTATGCATCATACCGATAGCCAGTGGATAAAATGCGCATCGGCCAGTTTATTATTACCTTTCATGTTTACCAGCCAAAGCTTAACCGATTAGACTCTTTTAATTTCTCTACCTGTGCAAAAATTAGAAATCAACTCAACAGACCTTACGCCTTCGGTAGTGCTTGATGCCTCTTCGCGAATATTCAAATTTGAAGGACGTTCGCTAGCCGATAATCCGACAGACTTTTTTAAACCCATTCATGCCTGGTTTAAGGAGTATGTTCAAAAACCCAACCCGGTTACGGTTGTTGTAACCCGTTTTGATTACATTAACACCGCCACACAACGCGAGTTGTTGGATATAATCAAAACGTTGGAAGCAACACCAGGAGCTAAGATGGTGTGGCAGTTTCTGGAAGATGATGAGGATATGGAAGAATGCGGACAGGAACTGGCACAATTGACTTCTTTACTTTTTGAATTTCAGCCGTATTAGGTTTACTTAGCAGGTAAAACTGCACTTGCCCCATGAGTGAAGAAATCCTCAAAGCCCTCACCCAATTATTTGCGATTATTACCAAGCAGGATGGCGGGGTTTCAGAGAATGAACGCCAGTTTGTAATTGATTTCTTTCAGCAAGAACTTGAAAAGTCGGCCATTGCAGGGTATCTCGAATTGTACGATAGCATGTCGGGCTACTCCGAACAGCAAACTCCCCACGTAGACGACAAAAGTAACAAACTCACCTCCGTTAAAGATTCTATCAAAACACTTGCGATCTGTAAAAAGATCAATAAAACGCTTGCGCAAAAACAAAAAGTAATTGTACTGAATAAACTTCTGGAACTGGTTGGCTCTGATAAACACTTCACGCCCCAGCGTATGGAAATTGTAAACACGGTATCTACTGTGTTTAACATTGTTCAAGACGAATATAAATTGATTGAAAGTTTTGTAATCTCGGACGATCCCGGTAAACTCAATTTCAAAGATATTCTGGTTGCTGATGAGGGCACTCAAAAAATTGTTCCACTTCAAAAGCACATTCATACACATGTACATGGCCACCTGATTTTTCTTCGCGTAAGCAGTGTAGGCATGTACTTTGTTAAATATCAGGGTGCCGATGCTAACGTGTTGAATGGATTTACCATGAAACCCGGTCGCATTTATCTTTTTTCGCAGGGTAGCACTATTAAAACACCGGATGGTAGCGCGTTGTACTACAGCGATCTTGTTGCCGAGTTTAATGAAGAGTTTCAAGCTACCCGGCTTTCTTTTTCTGCCAAAGTTGAAGAATACAAATTCAGCAATGGTGTAATTGGCATTCGCGATATAAAAATTTCGGAAGGCCCCGGTAAGTTAATTGGAATTATGGGGGCGAGTGGTGCTGGTAAAACCACCTTGCTAAACATTCTTGCGGGCCTTGAGAAACCCAACAAAGGCCAGATTAAAATTAATGGCTTCGACATTCATACCGAAAAACGTAAAGTAGAAGGTGTGATCGGGTATGTATCGCAAGATGATTTGCTGATTGAGGAACTTACGGTATATCAAAACCTATACTATAACGCCAAGCTTTGCTTTGCCAACCTGAACGAAACCGAAATTGATTTTCGGGTAATGAAAGTATTGGAAGATCTGGGCCTGGATCAGCGTAAAGATTTGAAGGTAGGTAGTGTTTTAGACAAAAAGATAAGTGGCGGTCAGCGTAAGCGATTAAACATTGCATTGGAATTGGTGCGTCAGCCCGCCATTCTGTTTTTAGATGAACCAACCTCGGGCCTCTCCTCACGCGATTCAGAAAATGTAATTGACTTGCTCAAAGAGCTTTCGCTAAAAGGCAAATTAATTTTTGTAGTTATTCATCAACCTTCATCCGACATCTATAAAATGTTCGATAAGATGTTGATTATGGATACCGGTGGATATCCGGCCTATTATGGCAACCCGGTAGAAGCTGTTACTTATTTTAAGAAAGCAACACACCAGGTAGATAGCAACCGCGGCCAATGCGAATTGTGTGGCAACGTAACACCCGAGCAGATTTTTAACATCATGGAAGCAAAGGTGGTGGATGAATACGGGCAACCTACATTCAAAAGAAAAATAACTCCGGCACAATGGTATGAGATGTACAGCCTGATACCGCGCTCGCCTAAGGTAGAAGAGGTAAAAGAAATTCCACCGCGTAGCCTCCACATTCCATCCCGCATTTTTCAAACGTTCATTTTCGCTACGCGCGATTTCCTGGCCAAGCTTAGCAACCGGCAATACTTGCTTATTAATTTGCTGGAAGCACCTTTATTAGCCGTGCTGCTTGCATTTGTTATTCGCTATCGCAGTGCGCCCGATGGTTCTGAATATTTGTTTCGCTACAACGAAAACTTTCCGGCCTTTATGCTTATGGCCATTATTGTGGCCTTGTTTATGGGCCTCACGGTAAGTGCCGAAGAAATTATCCGCGACCGGAAAATTCTGAAACGGGAATCTTTTCTGAATCTGAGTTGGAGCAGCTACCTGTTTTCCAAACTCGGTATTTTGTTTTTACTCTCCGCAGTACAAACACTCACCTTTATCATAATCGGTAATTGGATTTTGGAAATACAGGGCATGACATGGGCCTTCTGGCTGATGTTGTTTACCGTATCATGTTTTGCCAATGTGTTAGGATTAAATATTTCATCCGCTTTTAATTCGGCTGTAACGGTTTATGTACTAATTCCTTTGCTGCTTATTCCGCAAATGATTTTAAGTGGACTGTTATTTGATTTTGACAAACTCAATCACCTGCTCAGTACAAAAGGCAAAGTGCCGCTGGTTGCTGATTTAATGACCTCGCGCTGGGCCTACGAAGCCATGGCCGTGCACCAGTTTAAAAATAATGAGTTTGAAAAAACTTATTTTGACTACGAACGCGGAGAAGCCATAGCCGATTACAAAGCGGCCTACCTGGCCGATGAATTAAAAA
>DPSB01000161.1 GCA_003537495.1 Cytophagales bacterium
GCGAATTTCACGAGCCGGGTTCTAAACTTTATCTGGCGTTGGATGAAACCGAAGTGGTTGGTTTTGTGCGGTTGCGACAAAGCAATGAGGTGGTTTCTTATCTGGGTGAAAACACAATTGAATTACAACGCCTTTATGTACTTACCTCCGCCCAAGGAAAATCGGTTGGCAAATTATTGATGGAGAAATCTTTGGAGTATGCCTTCGCCAATAAGTTTGAATGGATATGGCTAGGTGTGTGGGAGAAAAATTATAAGGCACAAAAGTTTTACGAGCGTTGGGGTTTTGAGCGGTTCTCCGAACATACGTTTTGGATGGGCGATGATCCACAGGTGGATTGGTTGCTCAAGAAAAAACTTTAGTCGCCAAAAACCTACCTTCGGATTTTAGATTAATTTACACTTGAAAGTTCCCGACTAAACACAAAGAACATGTCAGCAGAAAAGTTTATCGAATCAATTAATAAATCATATACCATTGCAAGCCCCAGTATTTACCTCGGTGCCGGAATTTACGAAGGTACCATTCACGCACCGGCTAAGGTAAATCTTCCTTTACGGATGATGAACCGCCACGGATTGGTAACGGGTGCTACTGGTTCGGGTAAAACGCGCACGCTGCAATTATTGGCCGAACAACTTTCTGCAGCCGGTGTGCCCGTGTTTATGCCCGACATGAAAGGTGATATTTCTGGTATGGCAAAAGAAGGTTCTGCAAACGATAAGATAACGGAACGTGCCAATGCATTGGGTATTCAATACACGCCATCGGGTTATCCTGTAGAGTTATACTCGCTTAGTGGAAAAGTAGGTGCGCAAATGCGGGCAACCGTTACCGAGTTTGGCCCTGTATTGTTGAGTAAAATTCTGGAGTTGAATGAAGTGCAGAGTGGCGTAATGATGATTTTGTTCAAGTATGCCGATGACAAAGAACTTCCGATTGTTGATCTGAACGATCTTAAAAAAGTACTGAACTATTTATCAGAAGGAGCGGGCGCTGCCGAAATTAAAAATGACTACGGAAAAATTTCTCCTGCTACGGCCAGTACTATACTCAGAAAGATTGTAGCACTGGAACAGCAAGGTGTAAATCATTTGTTTGGTGAAAAGTCTTTTGATATTGATGATCTGTTTGAAAAAGTAGATGGTCGCGGTGTAATCAGTTTATTGAATGTATGCGATTTACAAAGTCAACCCGCGGTGTTCTCAACATTTATGTTGGCCTTGTTGGCCGAGCTTTATCAAAACCTGCCGGAAGCTGGCGATTTGGATAAACCCAAGTTGATTTTCTTTTTAGACGAAGCACACTTGTTGTTTAAAGATGCACCGAAAGCATTTATGGATCAGATCGACCAGATTATCCGGTTGATTCGTTCAAAAGGTGTGGGTGTGTTTTTTTGTACACAGCTTACACAAGATGTACCCGCTAATGTATTATCGCAATTGGGTAATCGGGTGCATCATGTTATAAGAGCTTTTACACCTAATGATGTAAAAGCATTAAAAGAAACAATCAAAACTTTCCCCAAGTCGGAGTATTATGAGATGGAACAACAGTTTACCCAATTGGGAACGGGCCAGGCATTTATTACTGTCTTAAATGAAAAAGGAATTCCCACCGAAACCGTAGTTACTCATCTTGCGCCACCGGCTTCGTTTATGGGGCCACTCAGCGAATCAGAATACAAAGCCCAACTTGAAAGTTCTGATAAGTATAAAAAATACAAGGATGCTATTGATCCGCGCAGTGCTTTTGAAATGCTGGACGAAAAAATGCAATCGGCACGGAAGGAAGAAGAAGTAAAGCGCGAATCGCAGCAACAACGAACCACCACCACAACTACACGAACACGCAAGGAGAAAAGTACCCTGGAAGAAGTGATGTCATCACCTGTATCAAAACAGATTGGGCGCGAATTGGTACGGGGCGTTTTCGGAATGTTGTTTGGCACAACCCGTACACGCAGACGTTAATGCCGGTTCATTAAATATTTCTTGGGCGTAATCCCAAACTTCTTTTTAAACGCTGCAATAAAGTGGCTGGGATTGGTATAGCCAATCTGGTAGGCCACTTCATTAACCTGGTAGCGGCTCGTGTCCAACAGCATACGCGAATGATCTAACCGATGATCGAGCAAATAACCGAATACGGTGTTACCATAAATTTCTTTAAACCCAACTTTTAACTGATATTCATTAAGCCCCGCAATTTTTGCCAATTCTTTCAGGCTGGGTGGTGCGTCCATGTGTTTCAGCAAATACTCTTTTCCATTCTTAATTTTTCTTACTGTTTCCTGATCATTAAGAAAGGGGCAACTCTCGGTGTTTGCTTTCTTTTCAGAGAAATAGAGCCCTAACAACTCCAATGTCTTGCCGTGGTAATAAAGTTTCTCTGCGTTTGGACTTAGGCTTATTGTAAAAAGTTGGTTGAGTACCACATACAACTGTGCAGGAATTTCACGCTCATCGTAAAACTTGGTCTTTACATTTTCTGGTTTTAGAAAAGGAATGGCATCGTGCGTAAAAAGTTTGTGCAGGCTTTCCAGCATAATGGAAAGAATAACCAATCGTCCACCGGGTGCCAGCTTCAACGTAAAAGGCAAATCAGCATCTGGATTATAGAAAAAATAGTTTCGTTGCTTTTCGATCTGGCGGCTGTAGTGCGGCCCGAATGCAAACTCGGCAGGGCCATCCACACAAAAGTAAAAGTGTATGATGTTGCGGTTCACCAGCATAGGTTGCTCTGTCCATTGCTCCGTTGGGTTTTCAATGGTTTGTAACACCATGTCTTCTTTCTCCAAAAGTACTTTTAGATTTCCTTTTTGGGTATTTTCAATTGCCGGGGTATCTACCTGTAAATCTATCATAACTTTAAAATGACATAAGTCACTTATTTAATTAACTGATTTCATAAGATTTCGTTCAAAAGTACCAAAAATTTGTGGCACCGTAATTCAATGCTATCGCTGTCATTAATTATACTTCATGGGGTATTTTTTATTTAGAACGATTCTCATCTTT
>DPSB01000129.1:0-2168 GCA_003537495.1 Cytophagales bacterium
AGAATTTAATGCCCGCCATGCACGCTTCGAAGTAAAAACCGGTAACCCCGAAAAACCCGCCCTTGCCGGAAGTAATGTAAAACTCAACTTCAACCTCGATAAAAACTTTGCTACGGTTAGCCCGGAAGTAGCGGGCGAAGCTGCTATTGATTTTCCGTATGCACAATTTAAAACTTCGATACCCGAAGCGCGTTGGGATTTGAACACACAAAAAATTGTGATGACCAAAGCCCCCGATGTGCCGCTGGAAGATTCCTATTTCTACACCACACGCAAAGACTTAGACTCGCTGAGTTTTAATGCGACCAAAGCAGAATACGATATTCAAACGCAACAATTAAAAGTAAGTGGTATTCCGTACATAACCGTAGCCGATGCCCGCATTACTCCCGAGAACAACGAAGTGTTGATTCTGGAAAACGCAAAAATCGGCCAGTTGAAAAACACAACCATTGTAATGGATACGCTGAATGGTTATCACCGGCTTACCGATGGAGTAGTAAATGTTATTTCGCGTAAAGAGTTTTCAGGATATGCCACGTATCAATATGTAAATGCCGTAAACGATACGTTTGCCATTAAGATGACAGACTTTCACCTGGAGCCCATTACCGAACAAACAAAAAACAAACGCAACCGCGGTGTGGCTACTATGCAAACCGTAGGCAATGGTGCAGTAACAGAACAAAACAACATTCGCGTGGCGCCACGCATTTTTTATAAAGGCGATATGACCATGTATGCCACCAAGCCGGCATTGCAACTAAAAGGCTTTGTAAAATTAGATCTGAAAAAAATAAAGGATTACAAAACCTGGTTGCTCTACACGCAAAGTGGTGATGAAAAGGAAATTTATCTCGACTTTGATAATGCTATAACCGAAGAAGGCCGCAAGCCCGATGCCGGTCTGCACTTTGCGGAAGACAATGATCTGTACATCACGTTTGTGTTCGATAAGAAAGATCCGGCCGATGATGATTTCTTTTTGCCTGCCGGATCGCTGTTCTATCAGGAAGAAACAAAAGAATTCCGGATTGAAGACCGTGCCAAATCCACAGGCGAAAAACTATCAGGTAAAGTGTTTGCCTATAATGAAGATAAGCAGGAAGTACGCTTTGAAGGGCCGGTAAACTTTTTTGAGGGCACAAAAGATTTTAAAGTTACGGCTTCAGCTTTGGGATCGGGCAATCTGGAGACTGATGCCATTAAAATGAATTCGTTCATTATGGTAGATATGAATGCTCCGGCCACAGTATATCAGTTAATGGCGGCCAGCATTATGGACGTAATCAAAAATGAAGGCGTTAAAGAAGAAGGTTTGGGCGATCAGACTGAGCTGCTTTATAAGATTGCCGACATTGTAGGCGAGCGTGTAGTAAAAGATTATGAGCAACGTTCGCTGCAAGGCTATGTGCCTTTGGCTACCGTGCAGGGATTGCAAAAACCGCTCGTGCTTTCAAATGTTAATCTGAAATGGTCGCAGGAACGTAAATCATTTTATAGTGAAGGGTTACTCGGGTTGAGTCATTTAGGTCGCAACGATCTGAATGCAGGAATGGAAGGCTTTCTGGAAATTGGTAAAAGTGAAGATGGTGCTCCTGTGTTTCATCTTTTTATTAAAGCTTCGCCTGACTCTTGGTTTTATTTTGGCGTGGAAGATAATCGATTGATGATCCACTCATCTTTACCTGCACTAAACGATTTTGTTTCCAAAAAGACAAATGCCAGCAAAGCCAAAGTGGGCGAACTGGTTTACATACCGGGTACCATTGATGAAACACTTTCGTGGATTAACAAATTCCGGTTAACCTACTACGGTTTGGAAGCTCCTTACGATTTAAGTTCTGGCTCAACCGAAGCAAAGAAGAAAGAAGAGAAAAAGAAAGAAGAGGATGATGGGTTTTAGATCTGGCGATCCAGCTTACAACAGGGCTGTCTTCGCGGTTGGGTAACTTGGTGGCAATAGCTGAAGTCAAAACTTAAATCCCATACCGCGATCCCGATAAAGTATTGGTGCGTGAACTATGAAAAGCTTTTCATATTAAGTCGGTGCCTACCTAAACGGGATTCCGGAATTCGCCAGTGCTTCAAATGAATTAATTGGTTTGCCTATTAAAGTTAGATTTCAATAGCCCATTCTCACGCTCCTCCCGATAGCTATCGGGAGG
>DPSB01000129.1:2435-6295 GCA_003537495.1 Cytophagales bacterium
CTCCCGATAGCTATCGGGAGGAATGACTTTTCATAGGTAGGTTATGCACACCAACAAATAAACCTTCCATCACAATTCTCTTTAAACCTTCCGGTGATTGAGTACTTTTTCAAACTCAATCTATCACTATGAAGAATCTACTGGTTATCTGCGCCCTGCTGCTTGGCGCGAATGCGTTTGCCCAAAACAATTATTTCTTTCCTGCCGGTGTAACGTTCGATCCTGCCATTCCCACACCCGAACAATTTCTGGGTTATCCGGTTGGCGATTGGCACACACGCCACGATCGGATTGTATCGTACTTTCAGGAGCTGGCACGCGTATCGCCCAAAGCACATTTTCAGATAATCGGTTACACCAACGAGCGCAGGCCGCAAGTAGTCCTCACGATAACAAGTCCTGAAAACTATGCACGCATCGAAGACATCCGAAAAGAACATTTAAAGTTGGCTGATCCCGCGCAGTCGGTAAACACATCCACCATGCCGGTAATCATTACGCATGGTTATAATGTACACGGCAACGAGCCCAGCAGCAGTGAAGCCGCGATGCTAACCGCGTATTACTTAATTGCTGCACAAGGCGCAGAAGCCGAGCGCACACTTAAAGATGCCGTGATTCACATCGACCCGAATTATAATCCCGATGGCCGCGATCGCCACAGCAACTGGGCTAACATGCACAAAGGCTTTCCTCCGGTTTCCGATCCGATGGATCGCGAACACAATGAAGTGTGGCCCGGTGGTCGTTTCAATCATTATTGGTTTGATCTGAATCGCGATTGGTTGCCCCTGGCCCATGTAGAAAGTCGCAATCGGGTAGCGTTCTTTCATCAATGGTTGCCCAACGTGTGTACCGATTACCACGAGATGGGCACTAACGCCACCAATTTTTTTGAACCCACCAAACCGTATGGCAGCGAGAACCCCGTAGTGCCGCGCGCTAACTACGATGTGCTAAATCCATTATTCGCAAAATATTTTGCGAACGCGTTGGACGAAATTGGTTCGCTCTACTTTTCAAAAGAAGCATTTGATAACTCCTATCCGGGTTATGGTTCTACCTATCCGGATATTCATGGTGGGTTGGGATTGGTGTTTGAACAAGCCAGTTCGCGCGGGCATGTACAAAAAAGTTCTACCAAAGAAGTAACGTTTGCCTTCACCATTCGCAACCACGTGCGCACCAGTTTGGCAACGGTAAAAGCCGGAGTAGAAAACCGCGAGTTGTTATTAAAGCATCAGCAAGAATATTTTAAGTCCGCGTTGGATGAAGGAAAAAAATCTGCTGTAAAAGCGTATGTGTTTGGCGATAGTAAAGATCAGAGTCGCACGCGGGCTTTTGCCGATTTATTGGTGAAGCATAAAATTGAAATGCATCAACTGGGTGCCGATCTTACCGTAGGCTCCAACAAATACGAGAAGGGAAAAGCGTTTGTAGTTACCACCGACCAAACGCAATATAGAATGGTGCGCAGCATGTTCGAAAAAGTAACTGCGTTTCACGACAGTGTGTTTTACGATGCCAGCACGTGGACGATGGCCCTCGCCTATGGCTTACCACACGATGCCCTGAATGCAACCGTTAAGTTTTCAAAAGGCGAAAAGGTTACAGTTGAAAACCTGGTGGCAACACCTGCAGCCGTAACCAAATCGAACTATGCATACCTGGTTGAGTGGAATGAATACAATGCGGCCCGCGCATTATATTATTTGTTGAGCAAAGGCGTATTTGTGAAAACCGCCTTCAAACCTTTTGCGGCAACCATTAACGGCACGAAGAAGAATTTTGGCTACGGCACGTTGGTCATTCCGGTAGCCGATCAACACCTGAATGCTGATGAAGTGTTTGCCATTGTGAAAGAAGCTTCCACCACAGCAACGGTGGAGGTGCTGAGTGTTACAACCGGTTATAGTTTGGAAGGTGTGGATTTGGGAAGTAACAACATTCGCACGGTGCCCCCACCCAAAGTAGTGATGTTGATTGGCGATGGTGTAGCCGCTACCGATGCCGGTGCGTTGTGGTACCTGCTCGATAGCAAACTGAGTATGCCCATTACCAAAGTAAACACCACGCAGTTTAACCAGTTGCGTTTGCACGAATACACTACATTGATTTTACCTTCCGGAAACTACAATGCATTGGGAGAAAGTGGAGCTACCAAAATTAAAACGTGGGCCCAACAAGGCGGCACGCTTATCTTGTTGAAGAATGCTGTGAGCTGGGCGATTAACAACAAAATAGTGGACGAACAATTGCGCAAGGAGGAGGAAACCAAAAACACCAAACGCATGGATTATGTTACCGCTGGCGATTACCAGGGCTCGCGTGCCATTGGTGGTTCTATTTATAAAGCCAATGTTGACATTACTCATCCGCTTGCATTTGGTTATACTACTCGCGAGTTACCCGTGTGGCGCAACACCAGTATTTTTTTAGAGCCGGCTAAGAGTCCATTCAACACCGTAATTAAATACACGGCCAGCCCGTTGTTGAGTGGCTACATACACGCAACCAACTTAGAGAAAATTAAAAACTCCACCTCGTTGCAGATGAGTAGTGTGGGACAGGGCCGCGCTATTTTGTTTGTAGATGATCCCGCCTTCCGCGGTTATTGGTATGGTACCAATAAATTGTTTTTTAATGCGATCTTCTTTGGTGGATTAATGACAAGTGGTGGGTTTGGTGGTTCGGAGGAGTGATGAATTGGAAATTATGAAAGAGAAAGATATTGTAATGCAGTCGGGTCTTACGACCTGACTCATAATTAGCCTAATTTATCAAATAAGCGAGTGAAGATAGTTAGCAGAGCTTACTAGTCCTCTGTTACGAAGAATATCCAAAACCTGATACTCATCAAGGCTAGGGTTTGTCCTATGGGCAACCATAGTCATAAATGCTTCCTTTGCTACTTTAGTATTCAAGTCAATCGTGTCCGTAATGAAGTCGTCAGCATTTTTTGCATAGAGTCCAAACTTAGATAAGTATTCAGTATCAAAATCCTTTAAATTGTTGGTAACAATCAGATTTGCATCTGATTTAATTGCGGCTGCTAAAACATGGCAATCTTTTTTGTCAGGAAGAGAAAGTGTCGTAATAAGCTCTTCGTAATTGTTAACCATTGCATCGGGGAATGCTGCATTTATTCTTTCAATTTGTTTATTAACTTTTTCAATAGGCATTCCCTTTTCTATCATGACTTTATGTAATTCATCAAATATGGTTTGGCTCCACTTTGGCCTGTATAAATCAAAATGAGCAAACCATAACAATAAGTCTCGAATGTCAATAGGATAAATCACGCAAGTATCGAGAACGCATGTAAACCTAGTGCTATGAATCATACATGTTATAGTCTTCGTCTTGCTTCATCATTTCAAGTAACAACTTTTTTTGTGAAGCCTTCATAGCTTTTTTATACTTCTGTAAATCTTCGAACTTTACTCGTCTGTGTCTGCCAACACTAGTATAAGGTATCACCCCTTCTTCAAGTAATTTCACAAGATGAGGCCTTGAACAACCAAGAAAATCTGCAGCTGATTGGGTTGTAACCTCCATGGCTAATGGAACAATTGAAATTGGTTTACCCTGTGCTGTTACATGAAGAATTTTAGACAGGAGTCGAAGTGCCTGGATGGGGACTTTAATTCTCTCTTTGGTTTCTTCTATCTCAATTTCAGGATTTTGAGAGGATATTTGCTTAAGTACAGCATCCAATGCATTGTATGACTCCAAAGCAACTTGTTGTTCCTCTTTAGTAGGCTTTTTGATTTCGTCAATTGAGTTCATAGTGATTGAGTTTTACTTAAATCTATTGAAATAAACGAAATAAGCGAAAATAAGTTATTTATAATACTGAA
>DPSB01000130.1 GCA_003537495.1 Cytophagales bacterium
GATAAAAGCAGATTCATTTATAACCACACCGGCTTATGCCGATTTTGTAAAGTACTCGGCCTATCGGTTTGCTTTTGCTTCGCGCGAAAACCTGAACCCCGATAGTGTGGTGGCGTGGAATCCGAACTTGTATCATTCCTATATGCTGGCTGGTGATTATTGGTTTGATAGAAAGGACTACAACCAAGCCAGAAAATTTTATGAACTTGCGCTTACCAAAGAAATTGCCACGTTTGCCGAGCGCGAACACATTACCAAAAACCTGGCTACGTGTATAACTAAAACTCCATGATTGCTGGAACCGGAATTGACATGGTGGACGTAGTACGCATTAATGAAAAGCTTGCCAAACAAAATGGCTTTCGTGAGAAAGTATTTTCTGCACAGGAAATTTCTTTCTGTGAATCAAACGCCAATAAAGCGGAGCATTATGCAGGCCACTTTGCTGCGAAGGAAGCGTTCTTAAAAGCAATCGGTCGGGGATTGCTGCTCGATCTTGATCTTACCACCATTGAAGTTCAGCATGAAACTTCAGGTAAGCCGTTTCTAAAACTGACTGGCGCATTTGATAGTTTTATGAAAGAACACCAATACACTACTATACATCTTTCCATCACCCATACTTCATCCATGGCTTGTGCTATGGTTATTCTCGAAAAATGATTTCTGAAATAGAATTTGCTTCACCAAATGAAATTGCTGCGTTGCAGAATAAAAAAGTTATTGATTTAATTAATTACATAGCACAGCATTCGCCCTTCTATCAAAAACATTTTGCGCAACACAACATTAAAGTTGACGCTGTAAAGCGTTTAACTGATCTCGTACAAATACCCGTTACCACCAAAGACGATCTTCAGCAAGCTAACTGGGACTTTTTATGTATTCCTAAACATCAGATTGCGGAATACACCAGCACTTCGGGCACGTTGGGTAAACCGGTAACTATAGCGCTTTCCAAAAAAGATGTAGAGCGCCTGGCGTATAACGAAGCACTTTCATTTGCCTGTGCCGATGGCGGCAGTAATGATGTGTATCAATTGATGCTTACGTTGGACAGGCAGTTTATGGCGGGTATGGCTTATTATGAAGGCATTCGCAAGTTGGGTGCCGGAATGGTGCGTGTTGGTCCTGGGTTGCCAGCATCGCAATGGGAAACTATTCAGCGACTTTCACCCACGACAGTGGTGGCTGTTCCTTCATTTGTGGTGAAGTTGTTGGAGTATGCTCATCAGCATAACATTGACCCGAATCAAACCTCTGTAAAAAAAATAGTTTGTATTGGTGAAAGCATCCGACAGGAAAATTTGCAGGCCAATGTATTGGCGCAACGCATCACTGCACAATGGCATGTAAAACTCTTTGGCACGTATGCTTCCACCGAAATGCAAACTGCGTTTACCGAATGTAACCACGGTGCGGGTGGGCATCTGCATCCCGAACTGCTTTATGTAGAGTTGCTTGACGAAAACAACAAGCCTGTACCCGAAGGCGAAACGGGTGAAGTAACCATTACAACATTAGGTGTGGAAGCCATGCCTTTGCTGCGATACAAAACAGGTGACATGGCGAAGTTTCATCAGCAATCCTGTGCGTGTGGAAGAAACTCGTTACGACTTGGACCAATTGTGGGGCGAAAACAACAGATGCTAAAACTAAAAGGCACTACGGTTTATCCTCCGGCTGTGTTCGAGATTTTAAATCAGCAGTTGCCCATTATTGATTACGTAGTGGAAGCGTTTACGAGCGAACTGGGAACAGATGAGGTACGGATTTTTATCCACGCCAGTGAAACACACGAGCCAGAAGTGCGGGAAATGCTCCACCGGAGTTTTCAATCGCAGTTACGCGTAGTACCTACCTTGATTTTTACCGAAATGGCTACTATTGAGAGGCTGAATGGTATTGGAATAAATCGAAAAATTCGCAAATTTGTTGATACACGATAAAACCCCCGTTATGAAGAAAACTTTCTTTGCATTAGTACTAAGTTTAGCAACCCTGAATGCAGCCTGGGCTCAGTTTAATTCCGATAAGGCTTTGTATGCATCCAAGGTGGAACGGTATACCCGTATGAGTAAAACAGGCGCTACGTTAACGGCTGTAGGGGGTGTACTTTTTATAGCTGGTATTGTCATGATTTCTAATTCACCCAGTACAACTACCTACAATAGTTTCGGTCAGCCGCAAACTGTTTATACCGGTAGCCAGGCAGTAGGCGGTGCCATTGCCATTTTAGCCGGAGTGGGTGGGGTAGGTGCCGGTATTCCACTTTGGATTGTAGGTTCCAAGAATAAAACCAAATACGAACAGAAGCTTGAGTTGACGGGATTCCAAATCAATCCACGCGATTCGTGGGCTGGTACGGGTATCCGGTATAGGTTCTGATTATAATTGAGCGTTGAATAATCAAAGTACATAAGGGTGGATTATAAGAATTACGAATATAGGCATATTACTGAAAAATAGTTGGTGAAACACCTCTGGAGGTGTTGACAATCATGGAGTTACAAGAGGTTTAGTGAAAGTGGTTTCACTAAACT
>DPSB01000132.1 GCA_003537495.1 Cytophagales bacterium
ATCAATTTTATGAACCTGGCCACCGCGCGTTCGGCTGAGCGGGCACGAGAAGTGGGCGTGCGCAAAGTAATGGGTTCGTTCCGGCAACAGTTAGTATGGCAGTTCTTAACCGAATCGTTTGAATTGAGTTTTGGAGGTGTGTTGCTGGCCGTGGCCATCATTTATTTTTCGCTGCCCGTGTTTAATTCACTTACAGATAAACAACTTGTGTTACCGATTACCGCCACAGCTGCTGGTATATTAATTTCGTTAGCGCTTGTAGTCGGATTATTGGCAGGAAGTTATCCATCATTCGTGTTGTCATCGTTCAACCCGGTAGTGGTGCTGAAAGGAAAATTCACGGGCAGTCAGAAAGGAAAATGGATTCGCAATGGGTTGGTGATTTTTCAATTCTGGATTTCGATTATTCTGATGATCGGAACTTTGGTCATTCAGCAACAGATGGAATTTATGTCGGCTAAGTCGCTTGGGTTTGACCGCGAACAGGTGTTGGTAGTAGAACGCGCCTTTGGACTTGGGCCGGTAGCGCGCACGATGATTGAAGAGTTTAAGCGCTTGCCCGAAGTTGCCGGAGCGGCAGGTTCGTTTGCCATGCCTGGCGATGAAGGCAATTTCTTTGGGATTCAATTTCAACCAGAAGGTTCATCTGAAATTTTAACTACCAAAACGATGGTGGTGGCAGACGGATTGCCGGAAGTAATGAGCATGCAATTGTTAGACGGGCGTTGGTTTGCAGAAAATGCAAATGATTCGCTGAATTTGGTTCTAAACGAAGCCGCTGTAAAAGTGCTCGGCATCGAAAACCCAATTGGTCGCACGCTAATGGAGGTTAGACAAACACCTGAAGGCAATATTTCTTTGCCAATGAAAATTATAGGCGTAGTCCGCGACTTCAACTTTATGTCGTTGCGTGATCAGGTTACACCCCTGGTGTTGCAAAGCAATGAATCGTATGGTGGTGCAAATCAATTTATTGCGGTGCGGGTAAAGTCAGGTCAGATTTCGCAAGCAATAAAATCCATAGAAGCTAAATGGAAGGAAGTTGCACCCGAACAAGGTTTTAAATTTTCTTTTCTCGATCAAAACCTGAATGAACAGTACAAAAGCGAACAACAGTCGGCAAATTTGTTTGCCATATTCTCGGGCTTGGCCATTTTTGTTTCGTGTATCGGGTTGTTTGCGCTCTCGGCTTACATTACCAGTTTGCGTACTAAAGAAATTGGCGTACGTAAAGTGTTGGGTTCATCGGTAGCGGGTGTGGTGTTTTTATTGTCAAAAGATTTTACGCGTATGATTCTGATTGCATTTGCGTTGGCTGTGCCGATGGCATGGTATATAATGGAAACGTGGTGGTTACAAAACTTTGCTTATCGGATTACGATTAATGCCTGGATTTTTCTAACCGCTGGTGGTGTGGCCTTGCTGATTGCATGGATCACGGTCAGCTATCAATCCGTCAAAGCAGCGGTGCAAAATCCGATAGGAGCATTGCGGAGTGAGTAGCTATTTCCATTCTACTTGTAGAGTAGCATTTCGACTACTAAAGTAACCCGAGGTATTATCAAAGGTAACTTGATCCTGTGAAGTCAATCTTTTTGAATTGAATGTAGCATACTTCTCAATCGGATTACCTTGTCCATTAAAATCCAATTGTTTATTTCTATTTTCATCTAACAGCACAAGTAAGGCGTAGTTACCATTTCGTAATCCATAGATATGTCGGTTCATAGTTCCGATAACAGTGGTTCCTGTTAAAAATCCACCTGTTACAACTTTTTGTTCCTCAAAATTCTGTTCACTGTCTATAACGGCAAAGAATAATAATTTACCGACTTCATTCATCGCTACGGAAATATTGAAATGAAAGTAGTTTCTGGAAAACTCCGATTCGGATAGTAATGAGCTTTGAGTTTGATGTTCACTTAGCTGGCGGCACAACACTTCATCAAAACCTAAATGAGTTAATGAAGCGGTCATCATGGATAAGTTTTCAATAGGTGAATATGGCTTCAGTTTTTTATCTAATGAAATTTCCGAATCCTGATTCAAATCAAAATAGGTTACCTCATCTGAAAAGTTCAGGTTTTGCAGGTTGATGGTTTTTTTCTTTTGATTAGAATGTGTGAAAAAGGTGATACTTCTGTTGCGTATATCGTAAACTATCGACCATACTGTTTTGAAGCTTTCTTTTTTGATAGCCACATGAGCCAACATTTGAAAGGCAGCTTTTTCAGAGAAATCATTTTCTTTTTGAAGTTTTTTTATTTGCTTTTCCAATTGGTGATAGCGAAAGGTTTCTGAAGTGTTTCGTTTTGGAATGCCATTGAGGTTGTCTATATATTTTGTTGAGTGGACTACTGTTTTGTTTGTAATCGCCTGGCAAGTGTTGTCGTCTTTTTCGAAAATAACAGGTTTGCCATCCAGGTATTCTACAATGATCGATTTTCCGGTTTCGTCAGCAATGAGGTAATGTATTTTTCCTTTTATCGGATATATCTTCAACTGGTCTATTGCAGCTGTAACTTCGCTTACAGTTTGAAAATTGTCTAGTTGATATTGAATCCATTCCAATTCGTTCACATACGATTTATCATCATTTATATTGAACTTGGTATCCTCCAACCATAACATTTCCACAACCAGACCTTTTTCGTTCATACCACCGTAAGGCATTTCTTTTCCATTTTGATTAAAGGTAACACTGCCATATTTGCTGGTCCATGTAGCGGGTTGCCCATTGTGCGTGTAATATGCAACCTTGGTAACATAGCGGAGGTTCTTAATCAGATGCCCTTTATCAAAAGTCCAATCAAAATTTTTACCTAAGAAAATACTTCTTTCATTTTTCAATACAAATGAGGAGCATGGGTAAACAATTTGTGGAAGCAAAAGAAGAAGCAGAAGTTTTGTTAATTTCATAACCTTAGGTTTTAGTTAAAGGCAGTTACTAAAAATACTATACGGCTTCTCATATTCATAGTGTTTTAAAGTATTCATTAACAAATTGACTACATTGTGCAGCTATGCTATCAAGATTTACAATTGTTTTCATACTGCTGGTGGCAGCCTGCTCCACGCCCAAACCCCAACAGTATTACCTGTTAACTACAGGGCAACCTTCAATAACCGGTAAACCGCAATACCTGCAATCGCCTTTTGTTACCGCAGGCGATCGGGTGTACATGGTCGGCCATCAGGATGGTTCGTTTCCCGATTTGGGTTGGCATGTTACGGGTGAGATGGGTGGCATCTGGAATCATCCCATTAAATTGATGGATGGCTTTAGTGCTACACTGACAGCAAAAAAATCCGGGAGTACATATTGTCTCGACAAGGCCGATAACTTCATCAACTACCCGGTAGGCAATGAACATCACTTTATGTGGAAAGAAGAAGAGATTGAAGTGCAACGCTTTCAATTTGTGCCCGATGGTTGGGAAGGAATGGTTGTGGAATATACCATTGCCAACAACAGCACCGTTACCAAACAATTTGATTTTTCATTCACAGGTTTGGTTGATTTGCGCCCTACCTGGTTGGGCGAACGTACCAACATGCTTGATGCCGAAGATGAAATTTCATTCGATGAAAAACTTTCGGCTGTGGTGGCAAAGGATAAAAATAATCCCTGGTATGTAGTGTATGGTGGATCTTTGAATACTCATACTTTTTCTTCGGCAAGTATTTGCAAAACAGAACGAACAGGTTTAGGTGTCGATGGATCGTTGACGTACGAGTTGTTTCTTCAACCCGGTTCCATGGAAGTGATTCAATTCTTTATTGCCGGCTCTTACAAATCAGAGGCTGCGGCCCGCGAAACATTTTCGTTTTTGAAAAACATGGGGCCAATTGAATTGGATGAAAAGATTGATCGTTACAAGCAGGTTAAAGAAACTGCCAATCTGATTATTCCCGACAAAGATATTGCCCAGATGTACGAGTGGCTTAAGTATAATACCGAATGGTTAGTGCGCACCGTGCCCGAACAAGGTAGTGCGGTATCTGCCGGGTTGCCCGATTATCCGTGGTGGTTTGGTGCCGACATGACGTATACATTACAAGGTATACTCGCAACGGGTAATCATGCATTGGCTAAAAACTCTATTCAGTTGCTCAGTTATCTTTCTAAAAAGACCAACGACAATGGAAGAATCATTCATGAAGTTTCTACCAATGGTGCGGTGTTTAATCCGGGTAACGTTAATGAAACAGCACAATACATTACTATGTTGAAATTGTATGCTGATTGGACTGGCGATAAAGAACTGATTACCGAACTTTTTCCAACTGTAGTGCAGGGCATTGAATGGCTAACCGAAACAATGGATGAAGATGGAAATGGTTATCCCAATGGTAATGGCATGATGGAAATACATGGGTTGGATACAGAGATGATTGATGTGGTAGCTTATACCCAACAAGCATTGGCAAGTGCTGCGCAGTTAGCCGCATGGGTTGGGGAGAAAGAACTGGCGTTAACCTATCAGCGCAAAGCTGATGTGTTGAAAATTAAGATCAATTCTGAATGGTGGAATGAAGAAGAGCAATCGTTTGGAGATTTCAGAAGTACGGTTGCCGAAGCCAAGCCCATTGTGGCCGCTGCGTTGGTACGTGCCGATACCTTGGGCAAACCGTGGGCGGTGAAGGAATTGAAAGCAACCGAGCAGAAAATGAAAACCTATTCAGCGGGTAAACAATTTCCATTTGTGGTGTATCATAACTGGGTTGTGAACACGCCCATGGAAACTGGTGTAGCAGATAAATCTAAAGCATTGGCTGCACTTAAAACGGCAACAAAGTACGAAAACCCGTTTGGTGTGTATGTTACTGGCATCGATCGCAGCGATGAACCTGATAGTGTGGTTTTAAAATCCCGTAAAAAAACTTTCTCCTACACAGGTGCAGTAATGACGTTACCTACTGGTGTACAGGCCATAGCTGCGGCCAATTATGGTCAGGTCGATGAAGCGTTGGGGTATATTAAAAAATTAAAGCAATCATTTAGCTATGCATTGCCGGGTTCGATGTATGAAGTCTCACCCGATTTTGGAATGGTGGTGCAAGCCTGGAACATCTATGGCGTAGCGGTACCGATTATCCAATCTTTTTTTGGAATAAAGCCCAATGCAATGGAAAAGCAAATTAAGATTACCCCCCAGCTGCCTGATGGTTGGGATGATGTTGCAATTGAAAAAGTTAAAGTGGGGGAGAATGTACTCAACTTAAAAATAAGTAGTAGTTCCGATTACATAGAATACCAGATTCAGCAATCTCAATTGGATTGGAAGCTGTTTGTAGATGTAAAGGGTGCGAAAAAAATTTTAGTTAATGAAAAGGAATTTCCGTTGACGGATGAACTTGTGTTGGAAGGAATAGAGCAGGTGGTTCGGATTTACCGATGATTAATTAGTAAGCCTCAGCTGGTTCAGCTGCCATCATAAATTAAGTTCGGTGGTTCAATTGATTTCTTCTGATTTTGATTTCATTAACTTATTTACCTGTGGTTGAATGAACCAAACACCAATAACATGAAACCAGATCAAGATAAACTCGCCTATAAATTCACCAAATGAACCTCACGTTGTAACTCAACGGTTTTTATGGTTTTGGCTGCAAAGTACATGCAGTAGATTGCGCAGAACATGGTGAAAAAGTGCAATGGGAAGATAATTGCAAATACAATCCCGATAAGATTGATATTAATATTTGGGGCCTCAGCTCGCTTTATTAAATCGGGTACACCACTTATCAAAACCGATATACCGATAGAAAATAGCAATAAGTAAATTATCTGAAAGAAGAAGAAACCTTTAAACTTGTTGACTTTCAAAACGACATGTGCAGGAACTTTGGGTTGTAATCCAATTGCCAGCGACCATAACCAAAAGAAGTTGCCTACATAGGCAACAATCATTAGTACTGAAAAGTACTTAAAAAAATCAAGCATCACGTGTAGATCAGGTTCTGATCCTGATATTACCTGACGGATAATGGTTCACCATAAAACCGATCATCAATCCAAATTGTAACAACATTGGAATTACAAACGTGAGCACAAAGATGTGCCAATGTTTAGCTCTTAAGAAGCGGTCGGTTAGCGGCATGCTGGTAGAATAGGTTTGTTGCTTCTCTCATTTCGGCTTTGCCTCATCAAATTTATTATAATTCTGAA
>DPSB01000624.1 GCA_003537495.1 Cytophagales bacterium
AATTAACAACACGTTGCTTACTCCGGCACTCAGCGATTCTATTCTGGCTGGTATTACACGCCAGAGTGTGATTGAGCTGGCTCGCCATTGGGGCATGAATGTAGAGGAAAGAAAAATTTCCATTATTGAATTAGTAGCCGCCTTAAAACAAGGCCGCGTACAAGAAGCGTTTGGTGCCGGCACTGCCGCAACCATTGCGCACATTGAATTGATTGGGTACGCAGAAGAAAAATTTCTGTTGCCACCCGTTGAAAGCCGCACGTTTTCAAACCGTGTGTTAGCTGAATTAGAAAACATTAAGCGGGGTATCGTTCAGCCACCATTTGATTGGATTTATAAGATTTAATATTGTTTTTTATTGAAACCGCCTCCCACTTTATGTTTGAGGCGGTTTTATTTTTTGCTTTCTTGCCATTATGCGCGGTTTCGTTTTAAGTTGTTTCATGTTTGGTTTTGCGGCTGCTACTTTTGGTCAGCAACAAATGGTGTTGCTAAAGCGTGGCGATGTGGTAGCCCGTTTTGAACTGGGCGATAACATTAAATGTAAACTGCGCAATGGAAAAGTTAAAGAGGGCATGGCCATTCGCTATACCGATTCTTTCATCTTGCTGCGTGGCGATACGATTATGTTTTCCGACATCTATAAAATTCATGCAAAAGGAAAACGCAAGGCTGACTTCCGGCAGAAAGTAGGCACAGTATTAATGATTGGTGGAGTAGGTTATTTTGCAATTGATCAAATCAATTCGTTACTTTTTGTAGAAGGCCAGAGCGGGATTGATGAGGGCGTGGCCATTACATCGGGTAGTTTAGTAGCTGCAGGTGCAGCATTAACTTTTTTACGAAGCCCATATATGAAAGTGCGCGGCCTTTCTATTCGAATGATTACACCCGAGTCGCGCTATTATCGCTACGAGTAGAGATTTATTGGAGTCGGAATATTATCTTCGCGCCATAATTAGTTTTTAAAGAAATGACTACCGAACAATTAAAGGATTTGAAAGTCCGTGTTGCCGCCCTCAGGCGGTATCTTTGACTATGATCGTAAAATCGTAGAAATACAAGACGAAGAACGCATTACCCATCAGGCCGATTTCTGGAACAAACCCAAGGAGGCTGAAGTTATTCTCAAAAACATTCGCACCAAAAAAATCTGGACCGATGCATTTGCTGATGTTAGCAAACTGCTCGATGACCTTGACGTGCTGAACGAATTTCACGAAGCAGGCGATGCCAGCGAAGAAGAACTGGATGCTGAGTACAACAAAGCAGCAAAGGCTATTGAAGAGCTGGAGTTTAAAAAGATGCTCAGCAAAGAAGAAGATCAGTTGAGTGCTGTAATGGAAATTAATCCTGGTGCTGGCGGAACAGAGAGTAACGATTGGGCCGATATGCTTAACCGCATGTACATTATGTGGGGCGAGAAGAGCGGCTATAAAGTTTCGCAGATTGATTACCAGGCCGGTGAAGTGGCCGGTATTAAATCAGCTACGCTGGAAATTGAAGGCCCGTTCGCGTATGGAAAATTGAAATCAGAAATTGGTGTGCATCGGTTGGTGCGCATTTCACCTTTCGATAGTAATCAGCGCAGGCATACTTCTTTTGCTTCGGTGTTTGTTTATCCTAAAGTAGATGACTCCATTCAGATAGAAGTTAACCCGGCCGATGTAGAAATTCAGACTTCGCGCTCGGGCGGAGCGGGTGGGCAGAACGTAAACAAAGTAGAAACCAAAGTGCAACTCACACATAAACCTTCGGGTATTGTAATTGTGTGCCAGGTAGAACGTTCGCAACATGCCAACCGCGAACGCGCCATGCAAATGTTAAAGTCCAAACTCTATCAGGTAGAAATGGAAAAACGCAATGCGGCACGCGATAAAGTGGAGGCTGGTAAAATGAAAATTGATTTTGGTTCGCAGATTCGAAACTACGTTTTGCATCCCTATAAATTAGTGAAAGATGCCCGCACGAGCGTTGAGCGCCACGATGCACAAAATGTATTGGATGGCGATCTGGACGATTTTATAAAGGCATATTTGCTGGAAGATCAGGAAGCTTCTTCTGCGAAGCAGTAAGTTGGTATTCGGTAGATGGTGATCGGTGATCAGTAGTTAGTAAATATTAAATTGTTAGTTATGGATTATGTACAGAGTTAATTCCTAATTCAAACTTGACCAAGACCTACAACACATCCTTCTGGCTTCTCTGCCTTAGCTCGTTGCTGTTCTTTGCGAGTTTTAATATGATCATACCGGAATTACCCGAGTATCTTTCCAATCTGGGTGGAGGCGAATACAAAGGATTAATAATAGCACTCTTCACCATCACTGCTATGCTTTCGCGACCGTTCAGTGGAAAGTTAGCCGATAGCATTGGGCGTGTACCGGTTATGATTTTTGGAGCTGTAGTTTGTTTGATCTGCAGTTCACTTTACCCACTCGTTACATCGTTGATGCCTTTTTTTGTGTTGCGTTTCTTTCATGGATTTTCCACCGGCTTTACGCCAACCGGAAATACGGCTTACCTGGCCGATATAATTCCTGCAGAAAAAAGAGGCGAGGCGATGGGTTTGCTCGGCACGGCCGGAGCTGTAGGTATGTCAGGTGGGCCGGCATTGGGTGGCATGCTCAGCAATCAGTTTGGACTTAATGTGATGTTCTATGCTTCGTCTTTGCTTGCGCTGATTTCCATTCTCATTCTTATCCGCACCCGCGAAACACTTAAAACCAAACAACGATTTTCATGGGTTCATCTTCGCGTAAAGCGAAGCGATTTTTTTGAACCACTTGTGTTAGCACCTTGCATTGTAATGGTTTTATCTGCGTTTGCCTATGGCGCTGTGTTTACATTAATTCCTGATTTCGGGCAGCATGTCGGTGTGCGTAATAAAGGGTTATTATTTACATACCTCACTGTGGCATCGTTAGTAGTGCGATTACTTGCAGGTAAAGCTTCCGATCGGTACGGTCGCCAACCGGTATTAATGGTTAGTACCTCGGTAATTGTTTTAGCGATGTTGGTGATTGGCCTTGCGACAACCAAATTACAATTGATGATAGGAGTGGTGCTATACGGATTTGCACAAGGATCTACATCCCCCACATTGTTGGCCTGGGCAACTGATTTAAGCGATAACCGTTTTAAAGGTCGCGGTATTGCTTCGCTTTACATTTTCATGGAACTTGGTATTGGTTTAGGCGCAGTAATTTCCGGTTGGTTGTATGCTAACGATACTAACCTATTCTTTCCGGTATTTTCAGTTAGTGCTGTGCTGGCGGCTATCGCTTTTCTTTATCTGGTTTTTATGCGAAGGTTAAAAACATCCTCATGAAAAAATTACCGCTGATTACTTTTGTTCTCATCGCCATTGTTCATCTTGTTGCAGTTACATTCAATATGGCTTTGATCAGTGCCCTTACCAAACCTGTGTTGGTTGTTACGTTGGTGATTTATTATTTGGTAGCTTCTTCCAAACGAAGTGTACTTTTTCTGATAGCCCTTTTCTTTTGCTGGCTGGGCGATGTACTCTTAATGTTTCAGCGCGATGAAATTTTCTTTATTGCCGGACTGGTTACATTTCTTACCGGTCATGTACTTTATATTATCTGCTACCGAAAATTTGTACGAGCAGGTTCGGGATTAACCGGGCCACAACGCATTCGGTTTGCATTGCCCATTGCGTTGGCCGGAACGGGTTTGGTTACAGTACTTTTTCCATACCTCGGGGCGTTACAGATTCCGGTTATGGTGTATGCGTTGGTGATAACGGTAATGGCCATGCAGGCTTTGTTTCGGTATGGTTATACCAATGCATTAAGTTTTACCCTGGTGTTTGCGGGGGCTATTAGTTTTATGATTTCCGATTCATTACTCGCCATCAATAAATTTATGCAACCGCTTCCACTTGCCGGTTTGGCTATTATGTTTACGTATCTACTTGCTCAATACTTAATTGTAGAAGGTGTGTTAAAGCATGAAACTGAAAAATAACCTTGCTTAAGTAAAGTTGAGTGTGTAGAGGTAATCAGAAATGTATTTTTTTACGGAAGGATTATTTGGTCAAGCTCACAATCAACTTACCTATCTCTTTACCAGACTTGGCGTAGGCCTCTTCAATTCTAAATCCACTATCAAAATCGTATCCACCGGCTCCGCGGCCTGGAGCATTATCAACAATTAAATGGGCTATAATATTTGAGCGATTTGCAGTTTCAACAATTTGTACCTTTGCATCAATTCGGGCCGACTTCCGTGCAACGCCAACATTAAATCCGGGTTCGGTTCGGGTAGTATTAAAAATCAAAGTGTACTTGCCATCTGCTGTTACTTTTTTTTGTGAATACTTTACAAACAATTCTATAAAGTTTGGTTCAAAGCGATTAGTTCTATCCGCAAACCAAGCTTGTTCCCACTTATCGCCTCGACCGGGTTCTTTCTCGTTGTAAGCACGCTTTTTTTTATCCACATACTCTTTCTCACTAAGATCATCGCCCACAGTCATGTTGTCGTAAGTAAATTCAACATTTAATCCAGGTTCACCTTTTAAAGGGGCAAGACTACCTGAAACGAGTTTAACTTTTTGAGAATATACGGTTATAGATAAAAGTAGAAAAATGGCGAATAGGGAGGTTTTCATAATGGGTTTGTTTTGCCTTACGCTATTTAGAAAATATTTTGCTTTGGTCAAAGTTGTTTTCGAGGCGTTAGCATAGTGCCTTAAAGTCAATTCTTCAACTCATAAAATCCACGTTCACTGTTCCATACTAGTTTGTCACGATTTGCGTCCCAAAACTTTTGCCACCATTTGGCATCCTTAGTTTCGTCAATCGTTTTATCTCCAAATAACATTCCTAGATATGAAAAAGTATATGTGTCCGGATTGCAGAAGCTCGCCTGAGAACCCTTCTCTTATCGTCATAAACGTTAGCCAGTCATTGGTTGCGGACTCTTCATTCGTCCCGCGTATTGGCGCTAACGTTTGTGTTTGTGCCGTTGCGACCTGCTGCGAAACTGTCCACATGTTAAAACGAATTTATGAAACTTAAACGCAACAACCAACCCCGCAATGGTCACAAGCATTGTGTTTGTGGGCCGTTTAGTGGTCTAAATCAAAGTCTAGCTGACAATCTAATGACTAGACAATCCTAGAACGAGAATACTGCTCTTTATGAATGTGGTGTGAACACTTTTTGTTCCTCCGATAACTATTTTTCCATCATTCATTTCAACTATTGACTGTCCCGTTACATCAGCACTCCCATAAAACTCGTCATATAATTTATTTCCTTTCGTGTCAATTCCGATTACAAGAATTTTTCCAATAAATTGCTGATTATCGGAGGTGCCTAGCAATATAAAATTGCCATTATCTAACTCAATTATATCTTCAGGAAATTCCTGATTGTCAAATGGGAAATTCTTTGACCATTCAGTTTTTCCAAAGTTATCTATCTTATATACAGCAAGGTCACCGGTATTCTGACTAACTGAATTAAGAATAATGTACCCTCCATCCTTGGTATTTCTGATAATTCCGGCATTGAGCCCATCAAAATGTTCTTTCCAGATTATATTACCATCTGTGCCCGCATTAAAGACCCAAATACCTGGTTTATCAAAGGTTGCATCACTCGAGCCAATTTTGGAAAGAATAACATAGCCATTTTCATCAGACCTAGTTATTGCAAATGGGTAATCGTTTCCAGCGCTTCCAAATGTTAATTGAGCAATAATCTCTCCTTGAGAATCAATCTCGAGTACCCAAATATCATCACCACCAATATGAGTATTTACATCACCGTCAACAGATTTAGTAAATCCTACTATGGTATAATTTCCATTTGCATTCAAAAAAATACTATTGCTATTGACTCCATCATAGTTACTTCCGCCATAAGTTTTGCTCCATTGAATTTCTCCAGTTTGATCAAGTTTAAGGAGCCAAATATCTGCATCACCTTGGTTGTTTTCAATATGTCCATCATTAGAACTAGTTGTTGCGCAAAATAAGTATCCCCCGTCATTGGTGCCTACGATACAACGAACAAGGTCATCCTTTGTACCCCCAAAAGATTTTGACCAGATACTATCGAGTGCATCGTTTAACTTCACAATGTAAACGTCATCATCAGGAATCGCTCCATTTTTGGATGACGAAGACCAACCAGCCAAAATTAAGTGGTTATTATCTACTTTAGAAAGGCTCTGCAACGAACCAAAAGATCCAACATTACTTTCAAATGTCTTCTCAATGTCTATTTTAACACGATGCGAAGAACTTGGATCCTCAGCGCATCGACTTAATAGAAGTATTAAGCCGAATAAAATAACTTTGTCTGTAATAATAAGTCTCATATTCAAACTTCTTAATAGTAAACATACTTTTGATTTCTAAATGGCCACCAACGTTTTGGGGCTTTACGTTCGGGCGGGCTTTTGAAGCACAAAAGTTGATATTATTACTAAAGTTCAATTGAAAAACTGCTGTTGAATTTTGCACTTCAGCCCGCCTGACGCAAAACCCTTGTTGTGTGTTTGTGCCTCTTCTCACTTGGTCTTTGTCCATTCAGCGTCTTTGCCCCGATTGTTATAAGTTACTATTTTAAAAGCGTTGTTTGTATCTCTAACAAATTCAAATCTTAATGCAGTTTCCTTAATATAAAATTCGCTTTCGCTGTTAGCATACATCTGAACTTTGGGCAATCTGTCTTCTGGATTAGCTGCTTCAATAGAAAGCCTTCCATCTTCAAAAGTTACAATCAGCTTGTGATTGACATTGTTTAAAGTAACCTCGTAAGTACCAACATACATTTTTAAAACAGCTTCTTTTACTATGACATTGTTACTAATTGTTTTTCCAATTGCAAGTCGTGCAATGTCGTTTGTGAGTGTTTGCCAATCCATATCAGCTTCGTAACAATTGTATAATGTAACAACAAAAACGTTTTCGGCTGGTAGATAAATTTCATCTGATTGGAAGCCGTCCGTTGAACCACTGTGTTCAATTGTCTTGCTACCGTCAATGTTTTTTACAAACCAACCATAAGCATATTGAGAAAACGTACCATCGTCAAACTTGAAAGGAGTTATTGCTTTTTCTAATGTTTCCTTTTTTACTAACTGCTGATTGTATAAGGCTTGATGCCATTTATAAATGTCGTCTGCATTGCTGATTAATGCTCCTGCTGAATACATTATTGTTACTTCTTGTAGCGTTGCTTTTTCAATTTTGCCGTCAAACTTTGAATAGCCTTGCGGCATATCAGGAATAGTTTTTTCAGGATGAATATAAAAAGTGTTTTTCAAATCCGCTTTGTCTAATACATTTTCCTTTAAGTAGTTTTTAAATGTTTTTCCCGTAACCGTTTCAATAATGTAACCCAATAAATAATAGTTTGAGTTGCTGTATCTGTAGTTACTGCCTGGCTTGAAATTAAGTGGCTCGTCTTTTATGTAATCAACTCCGTCTTTTGGTGTGTAGGTCTCTTTTTGTTTTGAAGGGTTTGAAATTTCTGATAAATAATCCTTTATTCCCGAAGTGTTTGTCAAGAGATTTTCTATAGTAATTGTGTAACCTTTTGATGGAAAGTCTTTGAATATATTTTTGAATACTGTCCTGTAAACCAATTTTGCCTTGTTCCACTAATTGCATAATTGCAATAGCTGTGTATTGTTTTCCCATAGAACCTGTCCTAAAAAGCATATTCGTCTGCATAGGAGTATTCAATTCTGTGTTAGCCGTTCCAAACGCTTTCTTGTAAACAATTTTGTCATCTTTCACAATCATTACAACGCAACCCGGAGCAATTTCTGTCAACCGTTTAGGAATTAGTTCGTCAAGGTTTTTGATAGTTTTTTGTCCTGCTTACTTTGTCCATAGGAACTTGTCAACATTAAAAGAGAGATAAGAAAAATGCAAAGTGATTTTATCATACTTAAATTATTAGAGAGTGTCCAATGGCATAACACACAACGTTCGTGTTTATGACGTTGTGTTGTTAAAAATAGAAAACGTCAGACCGATAACGCAATGGCATAAACACTTTGTTGTGGGTAGAGCCGCCCTTCTCAGAGCTTAATTGAGATCTCAAGGTGTCCACCAAGTCCTTCGGTTATGATTCTCTGTAATGTCGAAAACCGAACGTCTTTCAAGTCTTTCTCTAATTTTGAAATATAAGACTTGTTTGTCCCCGATAATTCAGCCACTTCCTCTTGAGTCAATCCTTTCTCTTGTCTTGCTTGTTGAATAAGAACTCCAAGTCTGAAAGCTTCATATTCAGTCTCAAATTTGTCTCTCTTTTTTGTCCCCTTTTTACCGACTTTCTTGTCGATGAACTCATTTAGAGTTGTTAAGTTTTTTTTCTTCATAATACTCACGTTTAATCTTTGCAGCTCGTTCTAATTCTTTGTCCGGTGTCTTTTGAGTCTTCTTTTGGAAACCATGTCCAACTACAACAAGGTTGTTATTGTCGAAGAAGCAGAAGATTCTAAAGATGTCGCTACCGCTTTGAACTCTGATTTCATAAAGTCCGCTCGTACTCTCCAGATGTTTAAAATAAACCTCAGGAATTCGGTCCAAGTCTTCAATTACTCTTAAAGTCCAAAGAATTTTCTTTTGAACCTTAATTGTCTGAT
>DPSB01000620.1:0-971 GCA_003537495.1 Cytophagales bacterium
GTTTTTACTGAGATTTGAAGTTGATCTGCAATCTCCTGATACTTGAGTTCTTCAAATCTGCTTAACTGAAATACAAGTCTGCATTGTTCGGGCAGGGTTTTCATTGCTTCAGTTATTTTTATTTCTAATTCCGCAGCCTGCACTTTGTGCATTACTGCTTCGGCAGCAACTTCACCTACGTACATTTCGTGAGCTGCATGTTGCTGTTTTACCTTTTCGTGTTTGATTACGTTAAGGCAACTGTTACGTACCATGCGATACAGATAAGCCTTTAAAGAAGTTTCGATCTGGATTGAGGATCGTTTTTCCCAAACCGAAATGAAAGCAGTTTGTACAACTTCCTCTGCTTCTTCCTTATCATTTAAAAATGAAAAAGCATAGCGACAAAGGGGTTGGTAATAGGCGCGGAAAATCATCTCAAACGTACTTTGGTTGCCCTGCCGGAATTTTTCTAATACCTGCTTTTCCGATAAATCCACCGCCTTTGTTGAGAGTTTGGTGCAATTTACGGGTTTCGGGCTTTGATAAAGACAACCCAAAGAACTTTTACCCCTAGCTTAAAATAAAATAAGCCATTCCTGTAAAGAATGGCTTATGGCTATTTCTAATTTTAGAGGAACTTAAACCCGCTTCAATTTTTCAAACTTATATACATCGGGCATTTCAGAATCGTCATGCATAGATACTTTCAGGTCTTTGATTATGCCGTTGCCGATATCGTACACCCAGCCGTGAATGTATGGAAAGCCACCTCTGCGTTGCCATGCATTTTGTATGATGGAGGTTTTACCCAAATCATAAACCTGTTCCATTACGTTTAGCTCTATGAAACGATCTTCGCGCTGCTTCTTATCGGTAATAGCCTCCAATTCGTCTTGATGCAGACGATATACATCTTTGATGTGACGAATCCAGTTGTCGATCAACCCTATTTGTTGATGTCCCATGGCAGCCCGCACACCACCACAACC
>DPSB01000620.1:1264-3543 GCA_003537495.1 Cytophagales bacterium
TCGGTATGCACCACCATGTTGGCAATGTTGCGATGTACAAATACTTCGCCTGGATTAGTTCCGGTAATTTGATTGGCCGGCACACGACTATCAGCACAGCCTATCCAAAGAAATTCGGGCTTTTGTGTGTTGGCCAGTTTATTAAAATAGTCTTTGTCCTCATGCAGCATTTGTTCTACCCACGCGCGGTTTTGTAAGAGCAGTTGATTGTATTTTTCCATAGTGTTATTTGTTTTTGGGGATTGTTTAAAGTTTGTAAAGTTGATTATGCCAATGATTTTTCGGGCAGCTTTAACCCATTTATGTTAATAGTAATATTTTTTGTTTTGGCGGTTTCCGTAAAGTCGTTTAGCGTTTCCAATATATCGGCATCCACAAAGCCAGCGTGTGTTGCATCAATAACTAATTGAGAATCTCCTGGCACTTTAGCCAACTCTTGTCGTAATGCGGCCTTGTTCAGGAAGGTAACATCTTTAGTAAACTTAATCATATATTTTTCATTGTCTGAAACCACAACCATTGCCTTTTTGAAATTAGTTATGAGAATGAAAACAAGGGCTACACCAATGCCGAGAAAAACACCCAGCAAAAGATTGGTGAATAATACAGCAAGTACTGTAGCTACAAATGGTAGAAACTGTGCCCACCCTTTATGGAACATCTCCACAAAAGCGGATGGCTTGGTTAGTTTGTAACCGGTTACTAACAAAATACCGGCAAGGCAAGAGAGCGGAATCAACATTAATAATTGCGGAATTAAAACTACCGACAACAACAAGATGGCACCATGCGAAATAGCCGAAGCTTTGGTGCGTGCACCGGCATTTACGTTTGCCGAACTGCGCACAATAACCGATGTTACCGGTAACCCACCCAATAAGCCAGACACTGCATTACCAAAACCCTGTGCCTGTAACTCTCTGTTGAGGGGTGTTGACCTACGTGCCGGATCCATTTTATCAACAGCTTCAATGCTTAACAAACTTTCCAGACTGGCTACTACAGCAAGTGTAATGGCCGTTGTATAAACTTTAGGATTTTGCCAGGCCGAAAAATCGGGGAAGGTGAAAAACGCACTGATACCTGATTCGGAATATGATGGCAGCGAAACAAGGTGTTGTGCACCAATAACCAGATCGGGTGAAGAAATTTTGTAAATCGCGTTAAGCCCAATGCCTAATAATACAACAGCAAGCGGGGCCGGCACAATGCGGAATAATCTAAAGCGCAATAAAAAATTAGAGTTCCAGCTGATTAATACCAGCACCGAAATAACACTGATTATTACTGCACCCGGACTAATATAATTTAAGGCTTCAATTATTTCTGAGAAGGTGTTGCGGCCATCAGCCTGAAAGAAACTTTCATCCCCTTCATAATCGGCATCGAAGCCAACGGCATGTGGTATTTGTTTCAGAATAAGAATTAATCCAATACCAGCCAGCATGCCTTTTATAACAGCTACCGGAAAAAAATGCCCGATGGATCCGGCTCGTATCAATCCTAAAATAATTTGAAGCACACCGGCTACCACCACACTTAATAAAAAAATCTCGAACGTACCGAGATCTTGAATGGCGACTAATACAATAGAGGTTAGTCCTGCGGCTGGGCCACTTACACTAAGCGATGAACCACTTAATAAACCTACTACTATGCCGCCTACAATACCAGCCATTAAACCAGAAAAAAGGGGTGCCCCCGATGCCAAGGCAATACCTAAGCACAAGGGTAAGGCTACCAGAAAGACAACAACCGAGGACGGAAAGTCCGTTGACCAGAAACTTCTCAAATTCATAAAAAGAAAAAAATGAAACTAAACTGAAATGCGCCCTTTCGGGCAAAGTACTAACCGATTACACCTGTGGTGGTGGCGAGATTATTTCTAAAAAGTGAAAACTGGTTAGAAAACGATTAGTCTGATGAAGTTTACCGGATAAAGTTTCGGTGGGATGATGTGCATAATGTGGAACCAGTTTGGTGGTATCATCATCTTCTCCAGTTGTATCTTCTTCTACTGGCGTTGGAACCGGCTGATCTTCTGTTTCATCGGCCAGGTCGGCCACACATTCTTTAGCGAAGGTTTTCTTAAGCGAAGTGGTAATCGTGTTGGCCGATACCAGAATCAGCAAACAAAAGATCGCCACGTAAGAGAAAATAATTTTAGCCATAGAAAGGTGGCAAATATAGCAAATAGTTGAAACGCCTTAAATGCGTTTCGGGTTTAAGAAATTTTTAACAGCTTACTCACTTCGTAGTGAATCAACCGGATTGGCAAG